>NZ_JAHGAI010000054.1:0-955 GCF_030248515.1 Vibrio sp. D401a
TTAACCACTAAATTTAACGCATAGTAAAAATGCCACGCGTTGCGAATCCCTCTTGAACAGTTTGTTATATGCCTTACCCACCAATGACACCGAGCCAAACACAAAACCACAACCACCCTGCCACTTATTACGCAACAAGCGGATGCAAATTGTTGTTTTAATTAAATAATGCTCAACTTGAAATTAGTCGTTTGAATAGCTTCAAGCCAAAACTTAGTATGCAGAGAATAAGAAAAGCTACTATGAACATAAATACTGGCTTGTAGAAATCGAATGGCTCCTCAGAACGGAAAAGGTACCGATAGATGCAGTCTCCAGCGGCAATCCCTAATGCCATGTAACACTTATTGACGACTTCCTTTGTCATATATCCTCCTTGGCATATAACGCCCAATTAAGGGGTGAACAACGCCTCCACCCGACCTAAAGCATTGTGCCATAGACACTAAATAGGAAGTAGAAGCAAAAATGCCAAGCGTTGTGAATCCCTCTTAAATTGCTTGTTATGTTGGTTCTAAAAGATTGGCACTGATTGCCTCAAGTATTTGCTTATTTGGTCTTGCTGAATGATAAGAACCATGGTTTAGCCAAGACGGGGAATTTAGCCAATTCGTATGTTCACCAACCAAGCTTACTAGAACATCATGTTCGATTAGATACCACTTATTTTTAATAGGAAATGCCATGTAAAGGTCTTTACCAACATACTTTAGACTTATCGTTAATCTCGATTTCAGCTGAACTCTAAGACTTTCTTGACCATCGATATGATATGCCAAGAAATCTGCCCCCTGCCAATCATCAGCTAATTTAATGCAGTTAAATCCATATTCGGCTAACACCGCTGACAATTTTTGGAAATTGAATATTTCTTGCTGACGTGGATTTAGATCTTTGTAATTGATCTTTGATAATTGCAAAATTCCCTCCAACAACATAACGCCGCGTTAAGTAG
>NZ_JAHGAI010000055.1:0-35443 GCF_030248515.1 Vibrio sp. D401a
CCGAATCCCGAATCCCGTTACTTCACATCACAACTTATATCTTTAATCGGTGTTTCGGATGTCGTGAAACACACGTAGGCGGTTTTCGGATGGTTTGGACCGATTTTAATGTACCCAGCTTTTAGCTCATCTTCGTCAAAAGTAGCGGAATGAGACTGACCAGTTTTGCCATCAAAGTAGTAGGCTTCAAAGTTGTGGTTCATCATATGAGCGACGCGATTGCGAGTATGAGCGGTCGAAAAAGTGATGTTTGCACAACGCATCATCGGCTTTTGAGTAATGAGAAACTGCCCACTATCTTTATCTAAAACACCGCCTTTGGTATCTGGTGTGACATCAATAGGTTGGAAGTCTTCAACCGTACAAGAAGGTTTTGCATGAGCAAGCGATGGCAAAAGTAGCGCGCTTGCAAGACATAATAGTGAGGCTTTGAACTTCATAACGCCCTTATCAAATTTTAAATTGTTTACAGATTGACCCAATAATATCTAGATGCATAAATACAATGATATCAGTAGGAGTTAGTGCTCGATATCGCAGTCTGCTTTGCCTGTATTGCCTAATGGTTCAATCGCAAAGCCGCGTGTCTCGAGCAGTTCAATTAAGCTGTCTTTTCCGACCAAATGCAAGCTACCCACAACAATCGTGTATTGGCCTGACTTCTTCGGTAAAACTCTGCCAGAATCGAGCTGTTCAGCCCAATCTCGGTTACGGGCATACAAGAAAGCTTCGTTAAACTCATCGCTTGATTGATCACTCATGGATGCTTCTTCCAGCGAGCTGCCATCTCCTGTCTTCCAACTATCGATTAAGCACTGCACTAACTTCTCGCCTCCGTCATATTCTTCAATAGAAGAAAGTAGCAATTCTTTGCCACCGTCTTTTTGTCCAGCAATTAAGTCTATTTGAAATTGAACCGTTTCCAGTGGAAGGATGGGTACACGTTTTTTGTCCGCGATATTAATCAAGTGCATGTCGACGCCTTGGTCGGATGCATAACCCAGTTTGTTTACCAACATCAATTGAATGGTTAAAGCCGCAGACCATGGCGGCACATTGAGTAACTGTGCTTCTTGTAGGCCTAAGTCATTGGCTATCTCAGCAAGATGTTTGCGCTGGGTTCTATCTAAAACATCTTTGGCCAGAAATGCAGTTTTTGGGTAGGTCACGCCTTCGGTATTTCGAACATCGGCTTCGATGATTAAGCCATCACTGTTTTTGAGGAACTGAGTGACGGCTTTTGGCAATGGATACATGGTTTTGTCACCCACATGGACGGAGCCAATAATCATGTATTCCATATCGCCTTTCTTTGCTAGCCAATGCTGTGGCTCGGCTTGAACTGAATAAGAAGTAAAAAAGACGATCAGAGATGACATTACGGACAAGAGTCGAAACATATTTTGCTCCTCGAATTCAATATGCATCTTATCTATAACACGGTTCGGCAAAATCGTCATTTTTAAAAATATTGACGAGTTTTAACGGCGGAGAAATGAGAGCTAATTCACGAAAGCGTTTCAATTGAGTTTGTTGTTAATGGTTCACTTAATAACCAATAGTGATCAAAATCCTATAAAACCAGTCGAACCCCATCAATATTTGTGATTGAGATCGCAACAAACTCGTCAAAAAAAGTTGGTCATTTTTAACGTTTTATCTAAGTGATTGAAATTAATGTGTTTATATTTTTCTGCTTGAAGCTGAATTTGAGCTGGATCACTTCTTAGTTCCATTAATTTTACGCTTAGAAATAACTGCTTGTATGTTGAATGCAACTGTTAAGCGCCTCGCATTTAGGTGCTCACCATTTTTGATAAATGTCGTTTTGAACCACTGACTTTTTGGGGAAAGTAAGATGTTGAAACATAGTCTGATTGCTGCTTCTGTTATCGCTACATTGGCAGGTTGCTCTTCACTACAGAATTCTGAGCAACAAGTTGTAAACTCATTGGCTGACAACCTTGATATTCAATATGAAGTGTTGACTAACCACGGCGCTAACGAAGGTCTTGCGTGTCAAGATATGGGCGCAGAGTGGGCATCTTGTAACAAAGTAAACATGACGCTTGTTAACCAAGGTGAAGCGGTTGACTCAAAAGATTGGGCTATTTACTTCCACAGCATTCGTTTGATTCTGGATGTTGACAACGAGCAGTTCAAAATTTCACGAGTAACGGGTGACCTACACAAGCTAGAACCAACGGATAAGTTTGATGGCTTCGCTGCAGGTGAAGAGGTTGTTCTTCCACTGGTTGGTGAATACTGGCAACTATTTGAAACTGACTTTATGCCAGGCGCTTTCGTTGCTGCACCGAATGCAAAGCCTAAGATGATCGCTTCTCTTAACACAGAAGACGTTGCATCTTTCGTGACGGGGCTTGAAGGTAACAACCTAAAACGTACGCCAGATGACAACAACGTATTTGCAAACGCTGTGTCTCGTTTTGAGAAGAACGAAGACCTAGCAAAACAAGACGTATCAACCACGTTACTACCAACTCCGATGTTTGTTGAAGCAGGCAAAGGTATGGTAGATATCGCGGCTGGTATCGCGCTGCCTAAAGACGCATTCGATGCAGCTCAATTTGCAGCAATTCAAGAACGTGCAGAAGTGGTAGGTGTGGATGTCCGTGGTGATGTTCCTGTTAGCATCACGCTAGTTCCTGCAGACTTCACCGGTGAATTAGCAAAATCTGGTGCTTACGAAATGAGCATCAAAGGCGACGGTATTGCGATTAAAGCGTTTGACCAAGCAGGTGCTTTTTATGCCGTACAATCTATCTTTGGCCTGGTAGATAGCCAAAATGCTGATTCTCTACCACTACTGTCTATTAAAGATGCACCGCGTTTTGATTACCGTGGTGTGATGGTGGATGTGGCTCGTAACTTCCACTCTAAAGACGCAATTCTTGCAACGCTTGACCAAATGGCAGCGTACAAGATGAATAAGCTACACCTTCACCTAACGGATGATGAAGGCTGGCGTTTAGAAATCCCGGGTCTGCCTGAGCTGACAGAAGTGGGTGCTAACCGTTGTTTCGATACACAAGAGAAAAGCTGTTTACTGCCTCAGCTTGGCTCTGGTCCAACGACAGACAACTTTGGCTCTGGCTACTTCAGCAAAGCAGACTACGTGGAAATCTTGAAATACGCGAAAGCACGTAACATTGAAGTAATTCCAGAAATCGATATGCCAGCGCACGCTCGTGCAGCGGTAGTATCCATGGAAGCGCGTTACGACCGTCTTATGGAAGAAGGTAAAGAAGCAGAAGCGAACGAGTACCGCCTGATGGATCCTCAAGATACATCGAACGTAACGACGGTTCAGTTCTACAACAAGCAAAGCTTCATCAACCCATGTATGGAATCTTCAACTCGCTTTGTTGATAAAGTGATTTCAGAAGTAGCAGCAATGCACCAAGAAGCGGGTACGCCGCTAACAACATGGCACTTTGGTGGTGACGAAGCGAAGAACATCAAGCTAGGCGCTGGTTTCCAAGATGTGAACGCTGAAGACAAAGTAAGCTGGAAAGGTACGATTGACCTGTCTAAACAAGATAAGCCATTCGCACAATCTCCACAATGTCAGACGCTAATTGCAGACGGTACGGTAAGCGACTTTGCTCATCTACCAAGCCACTTTGCAGAAGAAGTGTCTAAGATTGTGGCAGAGAAGGGCATTCCAAACTTCCAAGCTTGGCAAGATGGCCTTAAATACAGTGAAGGTGAGAAAGCGTTCGCTACAGAAAACACACGTGTTAACTTCTGGGACGTTCTTTACTGGGGTGGCACATCATCAGTGTACGAGTGGTCTAAGAAAGGTTACGACGTGATCGTTTCTAACCCAGACTACGTTTACATGGACATGCCATACGAAGTGGACCCGAAAGAGCGTGGTTACTACTGGGCAACGCGTGCAACAGACACTCGTAAGATGTTTGGTTTTGCTCCAGAGAACATGCCGCAGAACGCAGAAACTTCTGTAGACCGCGATGGCAACGGTTTTACTGGTAAAGGTGAAATCGAAGCGAAACCTTTCTACGGTCTATCAGCGCAGCTTTGGTCTGAGACAGTACGTAACGATGAGCAATACGAGTACATGGTATTCCCTCGCGTACTAGCGGCGGCTGAGCGTGCATGGCACCGTGCAGACTGGGAAAACGACTACAAAGTAGGTGTTGAGTACTCGCAAAACTCTAACCTAGTAGACAAAGCTGCGCTAAACCAAGACTACAACCGCTTTGCGAACGTGCTTGGTCAACGTGAACTGGCTAAGCTAGAGAAATCAGGTATCGACTACCGCTTACCAGTCCCTGGCGCGAAAGTCGAAGATGGCAAGCTAGCAATGAACGTTCAGTTCCCTGGTGTGAAACTTCAATACTCTCTAGACGGCAAAAACTGGCTAACTTATGCAGACAATGCTCGTCCAAATGTGAAAGGTGAGGTGTTTATCCGCTCGGTATCTGCAACAGGCGAGAAGACAAGCCGCGTGACTAGCGTGAAATAATTCCGATAATCGTTCACTAAAATCATTGTTCCTTACTCAAAGCCCTCAACTTATGTTGAGGGCTTTATTTATTTCACGGTGGAAAATAAGTGTGATCAATGTCTGATTATTTTTCAAAGATAAATAAGTTGTTTTTTTAGAATCGATATTGAAGTGTGATCTTGATTGCTGCTTGGTGTTGTTCTGGCCGTATTTTTCTGCGTGAAATCACATTTTGTTTTGTTTATCTATTTTTATGTTTTGTATAACATTCTGTTTTTAATGCAGTTTTTGTGGTTTGTTTCTTTTTGATTTGAACTGGATCACCTTTCGTTTTGAATTATTTTTCAAGGCGAATTAAATCAAGCAGTATTGCCGTCGTCAGGGAGACTCCCTAAAAAAGTGCGGTTTAAGGTCAGTGAGGACCCACGCAGCCGCCCCAAAACACAAAGGCAGTAATTATGAAAAATGTTTTCGCTCTAAGTGCACTTTCTCTTGTTTTCGCTTCTAGCGCTTTCGCGGGTTCTTCTTACGTAACAGGTAACGTTCAGTTCCACTCGGACTTCCAACCTAACGCGACTTCAACACTTGAAGCTGGCCATACGTTTGATACTGGCACAACACTACTAACTGAGTTTGATGGCATCTCACTTGGTAAATACGATAACGAGGTGATCCAAGACACAGGCTTAGGTAACTCGCCATACATTACGCTTGGTATCGAACAAAGCTACAACATTAACGACAACCTTTGGGTTGCTGTGGGTTACCACCATTTGCTAAACAACGGTGAAACTGTTCAGTACCGTCCTCTAGTAAAAATTGGCTACAACTTCGATAACGGTATTTCTATCAGCAACCGTACTCGTTACCACGCGATGGAAGACAGCAAAGCAGATGATCAAACTCGCTTTGACAACCGTATTGGTTACGCAGTGAATGAAGAGCTAGCAGTTAGCTACAACAACGTATACGTGATCAGCGACGCTGATAACACGATGGATCACGAGCTTCGTGCTACTTGGACACGTAACGGTGTTCAACCTTACTTTGAGTACCGTAACCAAGCTGACAACGCAAACAACGCATTTGTATTTGGTGCATCTTACGGTTTCTAATGAGTCCTAGTTGTTCATATAAAATGTGAGCACATCAAAGCTTAGCATTGCCCAAATGCAGTAAGCTTACGGCCTTAACATTGTTGAGGCCGTTTTTTTGTTTCTGGATCTTGAGAATACCAATTCCGTTAATTGGATGTCAGATACAAAAAAGGTCCGCTAGGGGAATAGCGGACCTTTTTCGGGAAGCACCTTAACGCTCAGGTGTTTCTAGCAGTCTAACTGCACTGTCAACCACATTGTTGATCACCTGACTACTCTCAAGCTTTCCTGAGCTAGCAGGCCCAAGTGCGCAAGCATATAGGGCTAACTGTTTATCGAAGGGCAAATCGAGTTGGTCGTATAACTGTTGCCGAATTCTCGCATGTTGCTCTGGTTCTTGGTTGGCTAGACTAACAAGCGTGTCATAAATAAGTGCTTTCATAAATTTTCCTTTTTATTGCACAGGGGTGCATAGGTATTTTATGAAGTTAAGGTCACCATTTCAGGATAGCCAGTCACACAACGACGCATCAGTTTAAGAGTTTTTAACAATAGCTCAATGAATGCCCTGATGTTAGGTTTCGTTTATTGGTCGTTACCTTTGTGATAACGGTATTCGTACACTTGGCCTTTTTCGTTGTAGGCATAAACAGCGTAGCTGTCTTTCTTGTCACCATATTCCATGCCAGGCGAACCCATTGGCATGCCAGGGACGGCCAGTCCTTTAGCATTACGAGGTGGGTTTTCTAGAAAGGCTTTAATATCGTCAGCAGGGATATGTCCTTCAAATACATAGCCATTGATCTCTGCTGTATGGCAAGAGTAGAGTTGTTCGTTCTTAATGCCCAAATCGCGCTTGATAGCATTCATGTCATCATGCAGCTTTTCCTCTACAGCAAAGCCGTTCTCTTCCATGTGTTTTGTCCATTCGCCACAACAGCCACAGTATGGCGATTTGTGGTTGATGACATCAGCGGCTAAGACGTTCGCCGATGTGGCAGCAAGCATTGTAAAGGTTAATAGTTTCAACTTCATAATATCCTCGAGAAGAAGTGTCGCTTACTTAATGGTAAACAGTCGTAGTCGGTTTGCATTACTGACGACCGTGATTGAAGACAGTGCCATTGCCGCTCCAGCAACAACAGGACTGAGCAAAAAGCCGAATGCTGGGTAAAGTACGCCTGCGGCGATAGGAATACCCAACGAGTTATAAACAAAGGCACCGAACAAGTTTTGTTTCATGTTTTTAAGTGTAGCGCGAGAAAGCTCTATCGCGTGCACAACAGCCATTGGTGATGTATTGAGAATGGTCATTTGTGAGCTTTCGATCGCCACATCACTACCGCTACCCATGGCGACGCCAAGATCCGCCAGTGCAAGCGCTGGCGCGTCATTGATACCATCACCGATCATCGCAACCGTGCGGCGTTGAGATTGCAGTAGTTCAATATGCTGCGCTTTCTCATCGGGCATCACTTGAGCAATGACTTCATCAATGCCGAGAGCTTTGCCGATGGCATTGGCAACGTGTTGGTTGTCACCTGTAAGCATGACGGTTTTTATACCTTGTAATTTTAATGCAGACACCGCCTGTTTGGCATCAGATTTAATCGGATCAGCGATGGCAATTAAACCGATCAGTTCGTTGTTAAGCGCCACAGCTACCGGTGTCCATGCGTTGCTTGCACAATCTTGAATCGCTTGCTCCATTGGGCTGATATCAACCTGCTCGGTTTGCATAAACTGCAATGAGCCAATGAATAGCGGTTGTTCTTGGTAAGTCGCAGTAATGCCACGGCCACGAATGTTTTCGAATGAGTTCAGCTCAACAGTTTCTGTATTGTATTGCTTAGCATAATCACACACGGCTTTAGCGAGTGGGTGCTCAGATTGTCGCTCAGCAGCGTAGGCCAGTGCTAATAAGTGCGCTTGGCTAGTGGCGTGAGTAAACACTTGCTGCACACTTGGTTTGCCTTGAGTGAGCGTACCCGTTTTATCGAATACGACCGTGTCAATTTTGCTTGCCAATTGCAGCGCGTCAGCATCCTTGATCAGAATGCCAAGCTCCGCGGCTTTACCGACACCAACGGTGACCGATAGTGGTGTTGCCAAGCCTAGGGCACAAGGGCAGGCGATAATCAGCACGGTTGTTGTTACGACAAGCATGTAGCTGGCTTTAGGTTCTGGACCTACGGCAAACCAAACCAAAGCGGCAAGGATGGCAATGCCCACAACAACAGGGACAAACACCGATGAAATTTGGTCTGCTAATTTGGCTATCGCGGGCTTACTGCTTTGCGCCGTGCGTACCATGCGAATAATACGTGCCAACATGGTGTTCGCACCGATGCCCGTTGCTTCAATGACTAAGCCACCATCGGTATTTAATGTACCAGCAGATACTTGCGCATCTTGTGCTTTTAATACTGGTACGGGTTCACCGGTTAGCATTGACTCATCAATGTACGATTCACCCTGAACCACTATGCCATCAACCGGCACCTTCTCGCCCGGCTTGATGCGCAGTTTCATTCCTAGCGTGATTTGCTCAACCGCAATTTGTTGATCGCCTTGGTCGGTAATTACCGTCGCTTGCTGAGGTTGTAGATTAATCAATGCCTGCAAAGAGCGCGTTGTGTTTGCTTTGGCTTTTGCTTCTATATAGTGACCAAGAGAAATCAAGCCGATGATCATTGCGCTCGCTTCAAAGTACACATGGCGGGAAGCAAGTGGGAACCATTCAGGGAAAACGACAACAAGCATTGAGTAGAACCACGCAGCACCTGTGCCCAAGGCTACTAAGGTGTCCATAGTCGCACGTTTGTGAGTGGCCGCTAACCATGCGTTAGTAAAGAAGTGCTTACCCGCTGTCGCAAGCAGTAATAAACACAGAATACCAATCGCCCCCCAAGCCAGCTGATCATTGGTATTACGAATCATCATGTTGCCGCCAAATACCCCCCACAACATCAGTGGTGCACCGACAACCAATCCTGCTATTGCATCAAGTTTGAAACGTTTTTGTTGGGCAAGTTGTTGAGTAGCTTGCTTTTCTTGCTGTGTAGCTGCGTCTTGTAGAATTTCAGCTTGGTAACCCGCTTGTTTTACCGAGTCGACAATCGCTTGGTGGAGCGACTCTGTATCTTCAGTCGCAAACACTAACGCACTTTGTTCAGCAAGGTTAACCTGTGCTTTCTCAACGCCCTCTACGCTAGTAAGTGCTTTCTCTACCGAAGAGACACAACTTGCACAGGTCATGCCTTGAATCAGCATTTGCAACTGAATACCTGCTGGTGGCCGTTGAGTGTGTTCAATATTGGTCTGCTTTTCTACGGGTTCAGTTTCCGGTGAGCTTTCTTTTTCTACTTCAATAGAATCAAGGCTGGCGGTGTAGCCGAGAGTGGCCACAAGATCGATCACTTGCTGCTCTGAGAGTAGGGTTGTGATATCGAGTTGGGTTGTCGATGCTTGAAACGCAATGACGTCTTGATTCGCTTCTAATAAAGAAGAGAGTTTCTTCACGCAGCCGCCGCAGCTCAATCCTGCTAGGTGGAACTGATATTGATGCCCGGCCTGATAACCCAATGATTCAATGGATTCAACAATAGAAGAAAGAGGGGATTCGGTTTTCACTTCAACCATGGTCGGGGACAAATTGATGATCTCAACACTGTGATTGGCATGTAAAGCTTTCTCAACTTTTCTCGCACAGCCCATGCAGTTAAGTCCCGACATAGGTACAACGAACTGATACATAATTTGTCCTCAATAATACTAATGTGGAGAGCATAAACCTTCCTGCAAGGGGAAGGTCAAGCATTCAATTGCTGAATTCATAACGTCAAAATTAGGTTAAAAACTGAACTTTTGGTCATGAATGCTTGCGAGTCACATCAAGGTTTTTTCTCTCTGTTTATAAAGTTCCATTAATCGATGTGAAATTCAGGAGTGATAAGTCACAAATTTGCCGTTTGTTTTATAAAAATAGTGTGCATAAATTCTTCTTTGACGTTTTTTTTTCTTTATGTTCGGATTCAAGTTATTGTTTTTATTTTGTTTATATTGTTTTTGTTTTTGTTAGTTTGAAGTGGCTCAGATTGCCTTGCCTTTCATTTTTTGAAGAAAAAAAAGTTTGCCATATTTGCTCCGTCCACAAGTCGTTTCAGATTCCATACCTGTCCTAGTTAATGAATTTGAAAATGGAAAAACAAATAAAATATAGGGGTTAAAAATGTCTTACCTAAAGAAAAGCTTGGTTGCGAGTGCAGTAGCCAGTTTCATGTTTGGTGGGGTTGCGGTGGCCGCCGATCCTGTTGGTCCTGAGTATGCGTCAGCAGCATCAGCCTTTTTTGAAGAGTCTACCGTTACTGGTGCGTTGAATTTTTGGATGCGCGACCGTACTCGAGCAGATGTAGACTCTAACGGAGATCAAACGTCCAAGAAGCCAAACTTAGATCATGGTTCTATGTACCTTTCACTCGGTTTTAGCTCTGGTTATATTAGTGATACTGTTGGTTTGGACCTTAATGTGTATTCGACGTTTGATATGTGGAATAACGCTTCACCAGACCATGAAATGAACTTTTGGGGGGTGGATAACCCTTACGATATGAACCCAACGGCTTCTTCTGGTTGTAGTGGCGCGTGGGATTCTGACTGTACTGACAACGGCGCAGCATTCCAAACGGCGGCATTAAAGTTCAAGTTTGGCGACTCTGTGACAGCGAAAGCGGGTTACTTCCAACCAAGTGTTCCTACAGCAATGGGAGTTAACTGGTCTTTTGCGGCTGGTACGTATACTGGTGGTGAGATCGGCGCAAACTTTGATGATCTAGCTCTTGGTTTTGTCTATGCCGTTGAATACCGTGCTCCTTGGTTTAAGAAGAGCTACGAGTTCCGTGATGGACAAAATAAAGATGCAGGCGATGCATACTCTTTCGGTGCTCGCTACAACCTAACACCAAACTCGTCTCTAGATATCGCTTATGCGGGTTTGACTGATGGTCCTCGTAAGAATGCCCACATTAAGTACAAGCACACCACGGAAAACGGTTGGTACTTATCTCCTCAAGTCTACATTATGGATGATGAAGATCAGTACGATAGCACGGCATTCCAAGCTGCATTCCTATCCTCTAAATCGGTAGGCGCATACAGCTTCCGTTTAGAAGGTACATACACGTCAGCCGATTCAACGGATACTCGTGGCAACGTAGGCAACTTTGCTTACCGTTTAACTGAGAAATACGGCGGTTCGAATGGTGCATATGATATCTGGTGGAATAACCGTTCTGACTTTAACCATGATGGTGAAATTGGCTTCTTTGGCCAAATGAGTCGTGATTTCTCAGATCTAGGCGCTCCAGGTTTCAGTGCTGGTATCAACGGTGTATACGCGTTTGGTGCAGAAGCTGAAGGATACGATGAGCTAATCGAGTACTCAGGCAGTGTATTTGCTAACTACGCTATTCAAGGTGGTCCTTTGAAAGGTGCCCACCTAGGAATGTACTACACACGCTATGTTAATGATTCAGACGCACCAAACTGGACAGGATACTCAAACGGTTTCCAAGACGAAAACGACTTGAAAGTCACTCTAGTGATTCCAATGAGCATCAAATAATTTTTGAGCTTACATAAAAGAACAAGCCCCTCAATGTAGGGGCTTTAATTGTTTTCGGGGAATAAATTGTAGTTGTCGAGTTTGGAGTGATAGAATAACGCGCAAAAATTTAGGTTGCGCTGAGTTAGTCAGCGAATGTCTTAATATTAAGGTAATAAACAATGACGGTTAAAACACGTTTTGCTCCAAGCCCAACAGGCTACCTTCACGTAGGTGGTGCACGCACTGCACTTTACTCTTGGTTATACGCAAAAAACCAAGGTGGTGAATTTGTTCTACGTATCGAAGACACTGACCTTGAGCGTAACTCTCAAGAAGCCGTAGATGCAATTCTTGAAGGCATGGAGTGGCTAGGTCTTGAGTGGAATGAAGGTCCTTACTTCCAAACTCAACGTTTTGACCGTTACAACGAGATGGTTGATAAGCTTCTTGCAGAGGACAAAGCATACAAATGTTACGCATCTAAAGAGCTGCTAGACGAAGTTCGTGCTGAGCAAGAAGCAAACAAAGAAATGCCTCGTTACGATGCAAACCATCCAAAAATCAAAGCAGCAAACGAAGCAGCAAAAGATGGCGAACCATGCGTTATCCGTTTCCGTAACCCGAAAGAAGGCAGCGTAGTATTTGATGACCAAATCCGTGGCCGTATCGAAATCCGTAACGACCAAATGGATGATCTGATCATTCGTCGTACTGACGGTTCTCCAACATACAACTTCTGTGTAGTGGTTGATGATTGGGATATGGGCATTACTCACGTAGTGCGCGGTGAAGACCACATCAACAACACGCCTCGTCAGATCAACATCTACGAAGCGCTAGGTGCACCAGTACCAACATTCGCACACTGTGCAATGATTTTGGGTGATGACGGTGCGAAACTGTCTAAGCGTCACGGCGCAGTATCTGTAATGCAGTACCGCGATATGGGTTACCTACCAGCAGCGCTAAACAACTACCTAGTGCGTCTTGGTTGGTCTCATGGTGATCAAGAGATCTTCACACAAGAAGAGATGATCAACCTATTCAGCCTAAATGCGGTATCTAAGTCAGCGTCTGCATTCAACACTGACAAACTGCAATGGTTGAACAACCACTACATCAAGAACTCCGATCCAGCGTACGTTGCAGAGCACCTACAATGGCACCTAGATCAGCAAAAACTTGACGTAGCGAACGGCCCAGCAATCACTGAAGTGATCAAGCTAGTGGGTGAGCGTTGCAACACGCTTGTTGAGCTAGCGGAGCAAATCCGTTACTTCTACGAAGACTTCGCTGAGTTTGAAGCGGGCGCTGCGAAGAAACACCTACGCGGCGTTGCAAAAGAGCCTCTAGAGCTTGCGCTAGCAAAAGCAGAAGCACTGACTGAGTGGACGACAGCGAACATCAAAGATGGCGTTATCGCAGCAGTATGTGAAGAGCTAGAAATTGGCATGGGTAAAATCGGTATGCCATTACGTGTAGCAGTTACAGGTGGCGGTCAGTCTCCTTCTGTAGACGCTGTAATGGAACTGATTGGTAAAGAGCGTTGTGTTGCTCGTATCAAGATGGCTCTTGAGTTCATCGCTGAGCGTGAAGCAAACGCATAATTACGCGAAAAAACTGTTAATGAGCCGCGGAGATTTCCGCGGCTTTTTTGTTTGTTGGGCGTTTTAAATCAATATTCCGTCTGATGATTGGCCAAAGTGCTGCTGTATGATTCGTTAAATCGCTCAATATTTAATTAGTTTTACTTATCAAAATATAGCTGATGTAAATATTACTTGGCTTGTTTTATTCAAAATATCTCTCTGAAATATAGCGTTAATTCCTAAAGTTCCTCATATTTTATCTCATAAATGAGAAATTAATTTGCTTTAGATATTCTATCTCAAACATTCGCGCAATCGTTTGCCCTCTTGTGGTGGCGGGCTTTGCTGTGCTCTGGATCACATAAATTGGAGTGTTTCGATGACATTAAATTGACAGTTTGGGGTTTTGTCTTCGGATTTCTTGGAGTTATAGTGCTCGCCGTCAGTGAAGTATTGATATGCATCATTGGACAGGAGGTATACCCAAGTGACTTTTAACCACTGAGATGGAAGTTATTTCGGTATCAAGCTCAAAGGAACTGAAAAAAGAATAGAAATACAACGTCTCAAAGACAGTGCATTTCGTTAACGAACAAAAGAACTTCTTTTAGAGGAATCAATAATGAAAAAACTAGCAGCGGTAATTTCAGCTTCTTTACTTATGGCTTCAGCAGCGCACGCGGAAGTATACGTGGGCGGTAAGATGGGTAAGTCTTGGATGGACGACGCTTGTGTAGCTGGTCAAGCTTGCGATAAAGATGGCTCTACTCTAGGTGCTTTCGTTGGTTACGAAATGAATGACTACTTCTCAGTAGAAGCTGGTTTTGACAATCTAGGTGATTTTGACCAAACGTCTTTCGGTGGTCATGTAGAAGCAATCACTCTTGCGCCAAAATTAAGCCTACCAATCACTGAAGACATCGCTCTTTACGGTAAAGTGGGTGGTGCTTACCTAATGATGAACGATGGTAAAGACGACTACTCTTACCTAGGTGCGGCTGGTGTTGAGTTTAACATTAGTCAAAACGTAACAGCACGTGCGGAATACCAAACAATCACTGACATCAACAACGATTCAGTAAAAGCAATGGGCAACTCAGCAACACTAGGCGTTGCATTCAAGTTTGGCGGCAACGATGAAGTTGTTGTTGAAGAAGAGCCAATCGTTGAAGAAGTAGTGGTAGAAGAAGTTGTTACACCCGTTGTTGTAACTAAAACGTTTGAAACTCAAACAATCGGTACTGGTAGCTTTGCGCTAAACAGCACAACGCTTAAACCAGAGAGCGCTGCTAAACTAGATAACCTAGTAGCATTCCTAAACGAGTACCCACAAGCAAACGTTGATGTAATTGGTTACACAGACACTTCTGGCCCTGCTGCATACAACCAAAAAGTTTCTGAGAAGCGTGCTGAGTCTGTGGCAAACGCTCTAGCTGAAAAAGGCATTGATGCATCACGCATCCACGCTCGTGGCGAAGGTGAAAACAACCCGATCGCTTCAAACGAGACTCGTGAAGGTCGCGAGCAAAACCGTCGCGTAGAAATCGTTGTTCCTGAGTTTGAATACCAAGTTCAACAATAAGCGCGAATCTAACGTTTAGCTGTTAGAAAGCCAAATATAATAAGCCCCAAAGAGTTTGCTCTTTGGGGCTTTTTAATATGAATGAGATACTCAAGTCGCAGAGAAAGTAAGGGTTACTTTAGGTCAATGCTGTTAAGTCGGCCCATAAACGTTAGGATCTCGAGGTTGTCCTTGTGTGCATCGAGCAGTGCTTTTTTGGTTTGCATATAAGCGGCGAGTTTCCCGTATTTATTAATCGAACGAACCACCGTTTTATACTTGTATTCGCCGGAATCATTGAACTCTCGCCATTTAGCAATATAACATGTGTCTCGGTTGTCAGGATCCTCTAGAGTAGGATTAGGTTTGTGAACAATCTTCGGTTCGACACTATGCGGCAGCCTTGTCATTAGGTAGGGATCCTTTAGCAGGCGGCGCCAAAACTTGCCCCACATTTCACGCCCAAGCTCATTACGTAGTTTAATTGCCTTTTTGAGTCCTTTCTTTTCACCAATGCGAATAAACCCAACAGAGCGATGTAACACCGTATCATCTGGGGTATGGATATGAATTTTGAAGGCGGTTTTGCCTTTTGAAATAAAGCGGTGTCCAGTATTTGTAATTAAATTGCTCTTAGACATATTGCTAAATAATATTTTTGTTAATACCTAAAGAGTAAGCAAAACTTATGGATAATTAAAGTAATAAAACACAAAACTGCAAAGAGATGACATTTCTCTCCGATAAGTTTAGGTCCTAAGAGCAAAAAGGGCGAACATTAGATATGAATGGGTGTTTTGTGCTCAAGTAACCTCGAGGTGCTTAGTTCAGCGATAATGACTTGGTTTGAAGGCGAGGCAACGATTTGAAGATCTGGCGGTTCTACATCGAAAATTGTTAACGAAGCATGCGAGCCAAGGCAACTCACCCTTATGGAGCGTGTCACCGAAGCACGCTGTTTGCTTACTTTCGGTAAACAGGGAATCGTGACAATGCTCTGGACCTTGCATCTTGAAATCACTTGAGTATATTGCCTTGGTTTCCTGCCATACAGCCAGAGCGTGGATGGCGCCCCCAGTAGGATTCGAACCTACGACCTGTCCCTTAGGAGGGGACTGCGCTATCCAGCTGTGCCATGGGGGCGTAATTAAATATGATGCGTTACCTATGATATTCAAAAGAAAGCATATAGCAATGACTTACACGTGAATCTACAACAGTTTGTTCATGACGTCGCCAATTTGTATGCTCGAAGCAAGGTTTGCTTGGTCAATTGTCAGATCTGCTTCATGTTCGTATACCCGAGAGACGGTAAGGGTAATTTCGCTCTGAGATACTTTATTGCGCGGTAACCCATTTTGGTCAATGAAAGATGCCG
The DNA here is from genome assembly GCF_030248515.1 of Vibrio sp. D401a. NCBI lineage: Bacteria > Pseudomonadati > Pseudomonadota > Gammaproteobacteria > Vibrionales > Vibrionaceae > Vibrio > Vibrio sp. D401a. The sequence goes on from NZ_JAHGAI010000055.1 coordinate 15,723, forward strand.
TGTGCCACAATTGCAGCTTGTCACCCTTTTGTACGCCATGTATGCGACCAAGATCCATTGTCACTGTATTACCAAATACGGCAACCACCTCTGGAAGCGTGATTTTGCAAGACAGCTCTGATTCTAAATCCAACATAATGTTGCGGCTAACGCGTAGCATCATTTCACCATAAGTTGATGCCCAGAAGCGTGCACTTCGTGTATCAACCTGGCTTGTTTTCGCGAATGGCCATTTTGCTACTTCGCGATAATTCTTGTTATAAACTTCATGTCCCGTTTTACCATCGTAGACTTGCATCTCCAAAGCAAACTGACGATTGATGATATCGTCCTTTAGTAACTTTGATTCAACAGTGGCGGTCAAATCGGTAATAACACCACCGATGATGTACTGCGAACCAGTATCTTGAGCGATCATTTTTACGCGCTCTGGGTAATTCTTATCGATAGCATAGTCAGTTGTCCCCACCGAGACAAAGCTGCGCGATGTTTGCTCGAGTTGTCGATCAACTACATGGCTGAAATCATCACCAACACGGTAGATTTGTCCCATGACAGCTTGTTGTGGGGAAGCAACATCAATATTACCTACGAGGACCGTCTTCTTGTATTGATCAACGTGGCAACCCGTTGCCGATGGATAGATATCAACGCGGATCTTTAGCTCCATCTTGCCACCACGTTTACGCTCTGATTCCACCAATATGTAGCGTACTTCATGGTTTGTGAACTGATATTCTCTGCGGCTCTCTTCTAATAAAGGCATTAAGTTACTGATGCTACCAATATCTGCACCTGAGAAGTTGACGGCTTTAAACAGAGCATCTTCCAACGCGTGTAATCTAGCCGCTTCTTCAGAAGAAACGATCGTGGCAACGCCTGTAACTTCATACCAAGACGCGATAGCTCGAAATGGCATGATCAAGACAAAAGCGGTTGATATTAGGCTTAAAACTATTTTTTTCATTGTGTTTGACCGTTCAGGTATAAATATTGCATTAACAATTTCAGTAACGTATTGGTGGTTTTTCTTTAGTTCAGCAAACAGAAGAAAGCAAAGACTGTTCCAGTATTACATTTCTTTCTAAATGAAGTGACAGAGAACAGTGACACCCAAGATTATCTGGAGAACGAAACCATGAAGAAATGGCTTATTGCAATATCGATGATGACGTTGTTAACATCGTGTGCATATGCACCCATATATAATGGTAAAGAACCATATTCTGGTAGCCAATTCATGTTAATGGATAGCCCTCGCCATACGATGGACTTTTTTATCGAAAGCATGACTGAAGATTTAATGGTATCAAATGTGGCGGTTTCATCACGGACGCCAATTGCCATTACATCCTTCGTCGATCTACAAAATTTGGATGCAACTAATTGGTTAGGTAATTCGGTATCAGAAGGCTTTATTCACCAGTTTCAACGTCGTGGTTTTAAAGTGGTCGACTTCAAAACGACGGGATCGATTCAAGTGACGCAGCAAGGCGATTTTGCACTGAGTCGAGATTGGCAAGAGCTTGCGCAAGAACAACAAGTTCAGTATGTGCTTACTGGTACCATGCTACGCCAAGAAGGTGGTGTATTAGTTAATGCGCGTGTTGTGGGGATGCAAAGCCGTGTTGTTGTGGCAACAGCTCAAGGCTTTTTACCGGCCGACCGTATTGGTCGTGATTTAGATACGTTAAACAGCATTCGTACCCAAGATGGCGTTCTGATTCGTTCTGACCCAACTATTCGTCAGCCTTACACTGTGATTCTCCGCCCGTAGGAAACCGAAATGAACAAGTTATTATTTATTATCGCGACATTGGTGCTGGTGGGTTGCCAGCCTTTACAGCAAATGCGCCAAGATGAAATTTTGGTAGCGGTCGGTTATGCAAGTGTTAGTGAGCAAACAGGGCGTACTATTGAAGAGAAACGTGTTCGTGCGATGCGTGCCTCCAAAATTGATGCGTATCGCGAGCTTGCAGAGCAGGTTTACGGCATGCGCGTGAGTGGTCGTGCTGAGCTAGAAGATCAAAGATTGGGTGTCGAGAGTACCTCAGGTGCGGTTGATGGCGTTATTCGTGGTGCCGAAGTAGTGCGTAGTTACCTTGTTGAAGATAGTTACGTAACAGAGCTTCGCCTTGATATCCGTAAGATGGATAAGCTACGTGACTATGGAGAAGTACAACAAGTTCCTGAGAAGCGTCAGCAGACCTTGTTTTAATTGAAACAAGCTTTGTTTATCAGATAATCTTAGCGGGCGGCTGATTGGCAACAATCGGTCGCTTTTTTATAGGCGACATTCTGAGTTGTTGTAGCCATTGGTTAGGTAAGAATTTGGGTGGTTTAGGCTTTGATATTGGTGCCTAGCGTGGAGATAGTGTGAGTCTTACCCCCAGCATTGTAAGTCATACCTACTTTACCGTGGGTACGTTGGAGCATGTTGTTGAGTTTGTTGTAGCTAGATTGTGCTCGGTTAAGAGACTCTCCATTTACGTGGTTCACTTGCTGGCAGTCTAAGACTATCGACTGTATTTGTTTGACCGTTTGGCTTAGCTGTTCATCTTCGGTAAGTTGATTGACATGCGGGTGAGAGGCAATACGCTGATCGGTTGTACGAAGTTGATCAATGAGGGTCATTTTTTCTTTGGCAACTTTTTCGATATCAGCAGATACACGAGAAGCAATTGCACGTGTTTCTTGCTGAAGTACTTGAGATAAAGCTTTCGCGTTCTCAAGTTGGAAATTAACCAAATCGACGAGTGCTGCCATACTGGAGTTACCTTACAAACTAAGCCAGTTAACCTTCGGCTTTTAGCTCATTTTCAAACTTGATCATGTTGTCAGCTAATTTCTCAGGATCAACTTTGTATGAACCATTAGCAATCGCATCTTTGATCGCAGCAACTTTAGCGCTATCGTACGCTGGCGAAGCTGCGAGGTCTTGATGCATTTGGCTTACAGCTTTGCCTTGCTTGCTAAGTGATACTGCGTCTTGAGCCACAGTGGATTTTTTCGATTCTGTACTTGTGGTGGTACTAGAATCGCTACGTGCTGGAGTACGACTTGTTGTCGTCATTATTTGTCCAGAACGTATGTTGTCTATACCTGCCATATATCAACCTTTTAGTCATGTCGTAGTATTGGTATCCACACTATCGACCGGAGCGTGTAAAACTTTAGCTTTTTTTTGCGCTATATTTGCACGGTTTGTTGCTAACGAATAGTGGCAGATTTCGGTTTAAAATGTAACCGTTATTTCTGCTGCATTAGTTACTATTCCCTCAATTATACGCTGAGACTTATCGTTTTTCACTCTCACTTGATCTCCGGTTCCACCATCTTGCAGTGAAGTACCTTGAGTGGTGATCGTCATTCCTGACTTTACTGCTCTAATGGTTACTTTTTCGTTTCGGCATACCACACAAATATCGTTACGTTCTACCACATCTCCTAAGCGAACGTTACGTTTTAGTTTGGCTCCAACAACTTGGCTAGGTTCAGAAAAGCCTTCTTTCCTAAATCTCTGAAGTTCGATCATTGTGATCCTAACGTCCGATAAGGAGATCATTTCCCCCCGAGCTAAAGGCCGAGCAGAGACGACCATCGGGATTGAAACTGACAGTCGAACTGGAACGTACACTTTCCAATCATCGGTAGGGCACTCAACAAGAACGTTGATATTGCTTCTTGTGCTACTTGTCGAAGAGGCAGAGGTCGCGAGCGGCTCGGGGCAGTCTGTTGCTTTGATACGTTGATCAATATTTGCCGCATTAACACTTAAATTCCCTCCCTCTGGGTGGGGAACCGTTGTTAGAATATGGTTCTCTGCCGCTACTTTTATCTGCTCGATCTGATTTTCTGTCGCTGAATGCGCAAAAAAACTAAACATAATGAGTAAAATGCCGATAGACTTAGCGAGATTTGTATAGAACACTCTACATATATTCATAGAAATTGGTATCCAACTAGTATTAAAATACGCCATACTGTTTTTTTTGGTATCGTGCTGCCAGATGTAGAGTATCATTTAAAACCAAAAAGTTTGAGATGGAGATGAGCATATGACGGGGATTCTTGATTCGGTGAATCAACGTACGCAACTCGTCGGCCAAAACCGATTGGAGCTATTGACCTTTCGGCTAATGGGACGACAGCGTTACGGCATCAACGTATTTAAAGTAAAAGAAGTACTACAATGCCCTAAGTTGACTTCTATGCCAAACCTACACCCGCTGGTTAAAGGTGTCGCTCATATCCGTGGCCATACAGTGTCGGTTATTGATTTGAGCTTGGCTATCGGCGGTCGCCCAACCACTGATATTGAAAAATGCTTTGTTGTTATTGCAGAGTTTAACCGCACGATTCAGGCGTTTTTGGTGACTTCAGTTGAACGAATCATCAATATGCACTGGGAAGCGATTTTGCCGCCACCTGATGGTGCGGGCAAAGCAAATTATCTAACAGCTGTGACCAATATCGATAATGAGTTGGTTGAGATTCTTGATGTTGAGAAGATTCTTGCTGAGATCGCGCCTGTTGATGAAACAATGGATAGCACTATCGGTGAAGAGATTGCTCAAGCAGAGCAAGAGAAAGCAATTGTACGTCGAATCCTGATTGCTGATGATTCTACAGTGGCACGTAAGCAGGTTGAACGTGCAATTACTTCAATTGGATTTGAAGTCGTATCAGTCAAAGACGGTAAAGAAGCGTATAATAAGTTGATTGAGATGGCTCAGCAGGGCAGTATTTACGATCAAATATCTTTGGTTATTTCTGATATTGAAATGCCTGAGATGGATGGCTATACGCTGACTGCGGAAATTCGTCGCAATGCTGATCTTAAAGATCTTTATGTAATTCTCCACTCTTCACTAAGTGGAGTATTCAACCAAGCGATGGTTGAGCGTGTTGGCGCAAACTCTTTCATTGCGAAATTTAACCCGGACGAATTAGGTAACGCGGTTAAATCTGCTTTAACTAAGTAAAAGAGACATTAATGACTGCTATTACAATCAGTGATCAAGAGTATCGTGACTTTAGCCGTTTTCTAGAATCACAATGCGGTATTGTGTTAGGTGATAGTAAGCAGTATCTAGTGCGTAGTCGTTTGAGCCCTTTGGTGACAAAGTTCAAGCTAGCGTCACTTTCTGATCTGCTTCGTGATGTAGTGACTGGACGTAATCGTGAGTTACGTGTGGCTGCTGTAGATGCCATGACAACCAATGAGACATTGTGGTTCAGAGATACTTACCCGTTCACGGTTTTAGCTGACAAATTATTGCCTGAAGTGGCGGCGAACAAACGCCCAATAAAAATCTGGTCGGCAGCAAGTTCATCAGGTCAAGAGCCATATTCGATGGCTATGACGGTATTGGAAACTCAGCAACGCAAACCCGGTTTGTTGCCTAGTGTTTCTATTACAGCAACCGATATCTCAGCGAGCATGCTTGATATGTGCCGCACAGGCGTATACGACAACTTGGCTTTGGGACGAGGACTCTCACCGGAGCGTCGTCGCAACTTCTTTGAAGATGCTGGCGATGGTCGTATGAAGGTTAAAGATAACGTTAAGCGATTAGTCAACTTTCGACCGCAGAACTTAATGGATAGCTATGCCTTACTTGGTAAGTTTGACATTATTTTTTGTCGCAACGTACTAATCTACTTCTCTCCAGAGATGAAGTCTAAGGTTCTGAACCAAATGGCCAATAGCTTGAACCCTGGTGGTTACTTGCTGCTTGGCGCGTCAGAGTCGTTAACCGGTTTAACGGATCGATTTGAAATGGTGCGTTGTAATCCAGGCATCATTTACAAACTAAAATAGCGGACTGCTTTAATACTTATTAAGCCTGACTTTTTGTCAGGCTTTTCTTTTTCTAGTGTTTCATCTTCTTCTTTCCATTCTTTCCCGCGTTTTGATCTTATGCATAGGGTTCTTTTGCCTGTGCATGAATATAGGGTGTATATTTTTAGTGAGTTAGATTGATTAACTGACTTGATATGACATTTCATCATTCATTTTGGCTTGTTTATTGCAATCCATTACGTCGATAACCAAAGTGGCAAAACAGCATGTTATGCTTTTGGCACGCTAATTGCTTTTAAGTTATCAATAACGGTCAGTTCTTAATGTAGAGGCAAACATGGCTATATCTTTTGACAATGCACTAGGCATCCACCAATACACGGTGGGCGTACGTGAGCGCAACGCTGAGGTGATTTCCACCAATATCGCGCAAGCTAACACGCCTGGGTATAAATCAAGAGGTCTAGACTTTGCTAAGGAATTGCAGGCGGCAACTTCTGGGGCAAGCATTGGTCTTAGCCGCACAGATGGTCGGCACATTCCTGCCACTACTACGTTGGTCGGGGACAAGTTATATCGTTTACCTACTCAGCCAGATACGGGCGATGGCAACACGGTTGATTTGGATCTAGAGCGTAACTTGTTTATGCAAAACCAAATTCGACATCAAGCATCACTCGAATTTTTAGGTAGTAAATTTAAGAACTTAACCAAGGCAATCAAAGGGGAATAATTTAGATGAGCTTATTTAACGTTTTCAATGTAACAGGTTCTGCAATGAGCGCTGAGTCTGTTCGTCTAAATACAACTTCAAGTAACTTAGCCAATGCGGACAGTGTAAGTAGCTCAGCAAAAGATACTTACAAAGCCCGTCACGCTGTCTTTGGTGCCGAGTTAAGTCACGCGTTGCGAGGCGGTGATACTGTACCTGTTCAAGTTTTGGGTATTGTTGAAAGCGATAAACCTCTCAATGCGGAGTATAACCCTGATCACCCACTTGCAAATGACGAAGGCTATATCTATAAGCCAAACGTTAATGTGATGGAAGAAATGGCAAATATGATCTCTGCTTCTCGTGCGTACCAAACGAACGTGCAAGTAGCTGATTCAGGCAAACAAATGCTGCTGCGTACGCTGCAGATGGGTCAATAGGGATAAGGGGGTAGCGTATGGCCGGATTTAATAACGTTGGTCAAAGCGGCTTGTCCTATGTTGATCAGCTTAAGAGTTTACAAGAGAACAAAAAGCCTGACGAAACAACAGGTAAGCAGGATCTTAAACAAGAAGATTTCTTATCCCTGTTGACTAAGCAGCTTTCTCAGCAGGACCCTTTTAAGCCGGTTAGCAACGACCAGATGATTGCGCAAATGGCTTCATTTGCGACCGTAGATGGTATCGGCAAGATGAACTCTCAGTTTGAGAGCTTGAACTCGTCAATGACTTCTAACCAAGCGTTACAAGCTTCTTCATTAGTTGGGCGTGATGTATTGGTGCCTGGTGCCGCTGGTGTAAAAACAGATGATGCTGCAATGGCAGCAATGGTTAAGCTTCCTCAAGCTCTGGATAATCTATTTGTCCGTGTTGAGAATCAAGCTGGCCAACTGGTTCGTACCTTTGAGGTTGGTGCGAAGCCTGCTGGAGATACACGTGTGGTTTGGGACGGAAATGATGAAAACGGTAACCCGTTGCCTGCTGGCAAATACAATGTAAAAGCGTCTGGCTTGATTGAGGGAGAGTCACAAGAATTTCCTGTGTCAACATACGCGAATGTAAACAGTGTATTGCTTGGTAAGGGTGATGGTAACGTACTGCTCAACCTGGCTGGCTTTGAATCGCCAGTTCGACTTGCTGAAGTACTAGAGGTAGGCAAGGCGTAATTGAGCGTTAGCCAGATTAGGAGATTTTGAAATGTCATATGTATCTTTAAGTGGTTTGTCTTCAGCTCAGCTGGACTTAAACACTACCAGTAATAACATTGCTAACGCGAACACTTACGGCTTTAAAGAGTCTCGTGCAGAGTTTAGTGATGTATATTCTAATTCGCTATTTACCAATGCTAAAACCACACCTGGTGGTGGTGCTCAAGCAAACCAAGTAGCTCAGCAATTCCACGAAGGCTCAAGTATTTATACTAATAATCCAATGGACTTGCGTGTATCAGGTACTGGCTTTTTTTCGGTAGCGAAAGATCGCTTGATTCCGCAACAAAATGAGATGACACGAAATGGTGCATTTCATTTAAACAAAGACAACTACATGGTTACGGCGAATGATGAGTTTTTGCTTGGTTACCAAGTAAATCCTGAGTCAGGTGAAGTTTCATCTTATGAACCACAACCAATCAATATTCCGGCTGAATTCGGTAAACCGAAGCAGACCGCAAATATTGAGGTTGGGGTAAACTTGCCAGCAAATGGTGATCTTAAAGATCCAACTCAGTTTGATTTCTCAGACCCAGATACATATAACCGTTCAACGTCATCGACAATTTACGATTCCATGGGCCAATCTTACAAGTTGACTACGTATTACTTGAAAGATCAGACTCAGCCTAATACATGGCAAACCTACTATACCGTGACAGATAAAACGGGTGAGAAACCGTTAAGTGTTGCAAATGGTGATGCGACAACTCCTGGTGGTCACGTTGGCCATACTATGCGGTTTAACAATGACGGTACTTTGGCAAGTTTAAATAATGGCCAGCCAATAATCTCTGTTGGACTTGGGGACCCTGCGACTAACGGTTCACCTGTCGATCTTAACGGCGCTGATCCTGCTCAGACTCTGAACTTTGGTTTGGACTCAGCGACCCAATTTGCCGCACCATTTGAACTAACCAAGTTTGATGAAGATGGCGCAACAACGGGTTTCCTAACAAAGATCGATTTTGATGAAAACGGTAGTGTGCTAGGTACTTATTCTAACGGTGAAAATGTCACTTTAGGCCGTGTTGCACTTGTACGTGTACCTAACGAGCAAGGTTTGGATAAGAAAGGCGGTACTCAATGGGATTCAACACAGTTCTCTGGTGACAAGATCTGGGGTGAGTCAAACAAGGGCTCCTTCGGAACTATCGATAATGGTATGCTTGAGCAATCAAATATCGATATGACTCAAGAGCTTGTGGACCTGATTTCTGCTCAGCGTAACTTCCAAGCCAACTCGCGTGCGCTAGAAGTGCATAACCAGCTACAACAAAATATCCTGCAGATTCGCTAGAGCAGGATACTTTGTTTAATCAGACGTTACGTGCGTTTGCCGCTTCGTTTGATGACATCATGACATTCATCTGATGCTCAACCAGAATAAACCTCGATTCTGGTTGAGCATGCTTTGATCTCTCGTTTGCCGCTGTTGCCGCTAGGCGGATCAAAGTATTGCCTCTCTCTTGGTTGATTCATCCCGAATTGCCATCTGAAATTCTCATTTTATATTCAAGTTTTTGATTAATAACATTATTTTAATGTTGGCATAACTATTGCTTTTACTCCTTAGTACAGAGACTTTTGGAGTAATTTATGGATCGCGCACTGTTTCTCGCAATGAGTGGCGCTAAGCAGAATATGCAAGCCCTGCAATTGCGTGCTAATAACTTAGCTAACGTGAGCACAACAGGCTTTCGTGCTGATTTAGCACAAGCTCGTTCAATGCAAGCCTATGGTGAAGGCCACGCTTCACGTGTTTTTAGTATGACAGAACGGCCGGGGCATAACTTTGCTCAGGGCAGTGTGATTACTACCGGGCGCGACCTAGATATTACGGTTGAAGGCCAAGGGTGGATATCAGTTCTCGATCCGATGGGCAAAGAAGGTCTTACGCGCAATGGTAACCTGAAAGTTGATCAAAACGGCTTGCTAACCAATAGCTCGGGCCATGTTGTACTTGGTGAAAATGATGCGCCAATTACACTCCCTATACCATTATCCAAAATAGAAATTGGTCGTGATGGCACCATCTCTGTACTTCCACAAGGTGCTCCGGCTGAAGAATTAGAAGTGGTTGATCGTATTAAGTTAGTTCGTACTGACGATCAAGGACTTTTTAAAGATATCAATGGCTTATTTCGCCATAAAACTCCAAACCAACCTTACGAAGCAGACGCATCAGTAAGCATCCAAACAGGTGCGATTGAAGGTAGTAACGTCAATGCCGTAGGTGAGATGACCGCTTTGATTGATTTACAGCGTCAATTTGAAATGCAGGTCAAGATGATGAGCACAGCTGAAGAGATGGACAAGTCGTCCGATTCACTGCTTCGTATGAGTTAATTGAGTTAGAGGTTTACTATGCATCCAGCACTATGGGTAAGTAAAACAGGTCTAGACGCCCAGCAGACCAATATTGCAACCATTTCCAACAACTTGGCAAACGCCTCAACGGTTGGCTACAAAAAAAGTCGTGCCGTATTTGAAGATTTGTTTTACCAGAATATTAATCAACCAGGCGGTCAGTCCTCACAAAACACAGAATTACCAAGCGGCTTGATGCTGGGTGCTGGTTCTAAAGTGGTTGCTACTCAAAAAGTTCACACTCATGGCAATGCGCAAACAACTACCAACGCGCTAGATATGATGGTCGAGGGTGATGGCTTTTTCCAAGTGACTCTGCCTGACGGCAATATTGGTTACACGCGAAATGGCCAGTTCACCTTGAACGGTGAAGGTACATTAGTGACGTCGGGTTCTGGCTACCCTGTTGAGCCAGAAATTGTTATCCCAGAAGATGCGATCTCTATTACTGTTGGTACTGATGGCGAGGTATCTGTACGTGTTCGTGGTCAGCAAGATAACCAGGTCGTTGGCCAGTTAACTATTACAGACTTTGTTAACCCAGGTGGTCTAGAACCAATTGGCCAAAACCTTTACCTACCAACGGGAGCAAGTGGTGATCCTCAAGAGGGGGTTCCGGGTCTAGATGGCTTAGGTGAAATTCGTCAATCCATGCTAGAGGCTTCTAACGTGAACGTGACTGAAGAGTTGGTCAACATGATCGAAGCGCAGCGAGTTTATGAAATGAACTCTAAAGTTATCTCATCTGTCGATAAGATGATGAGCTTTGTCAACCAGCAACTATAACGACTAATTCGAATTGAGGGCCTTCAGATGAAACGTATCTCTCTCCTTACACTGATTTTAACCATGTCTGGTTGTTCAATGTTAGAGCCAATTGAAACGGATGAAGTATCGCAAGCGACAACGGTAGTTGATGCGGTTGAAGGTGATAAATCTCAAGATGAAAGTAATGGTCTGGTTGATACGCTAAGAGGTAGGACTGATCCTATAGCGGGTGATCCTGCCTGGGCACCGATTCACCCTAAACAAAAGCCAGAGCATTATGCAGCAGCAACAGGGTCGCTGTTTAGCGCAGACCACATTTCCGACTTGTACGATGACTCTAAGCCTCGTGGTGTCGGCGATATTATTACAGTCACCTTAGACGAGACAACCAGTGCAACGAAAAGTGCAAACGCAGATTTGTCTAAGTCTAACGATGCGACGATGGATCCTCTATCAGTGGGCGGTCAAGAGCTGCAAGTCGGTGGCAAATACAACTTTTCTTATGATTTAAGTAATAGTAATACATTTGCTGGTGATGCTTCTTCTAAGCAAAGTAATAGCATCAGTGGCTACATTACTGTTGAGGTGATTGAAGTTTTAGCTAACGGTAATTTGGTTATCCGAGGCGAAAAGTGGATGACTTTGAATACTGGCGATGAGTATATTCGTCTAAGCGGCACAATCCGTCCGGATGACATCAGCTTCGACAATACAATCGCATCTAATCGCGTTTCGAATGCGCGAATTCAATACTCTGGCACAGGAATCCAGCAAGATATGCAAGAGCCTGGATTTTTGGCACGATTCTTTAATGTATCGTTGTAACAAATGCAAAATTGACGGCAATTTGACTGCATAAGAAAGGTAATCATGAAAAGAATCGTACTACTGTTGATGAGTGTCGCTCTATTTTCGGCATCGACACAAGCTGCACGAATTAAAGATGTTGCACAAGTTGCTGGGGTACGTAGTAACCAGTTGGTCGGTTATGGTTTGGTTTCGGGGTTACCTGGTACAGGTGAGTCTAACCCTTTTACAGAACAAAGCTTTAATGCAATGTTGCAGAACTTTGGTATTCAATTACCACCGGGTACTAAGCCAAAAATCAAGAACGTTGCTGCCGTAATGGTGACAGCTGAACTGCCTCCATTTTCGAAACCTGGCCAACAAGTTGATGTGACGGTCTCTTCTATCGGTAGTGCGAAAAGCCTTCGTGGTGGCACGTTGCTACAGACCTTTCTTAAAGGCCTTGACGGGCAAGTTTATGCCGTAGCGCAAGGTAACCTAGTCGTGAGCGGTTTTAGTGCTCAAGGCGCGGATGGTTCCAAGTTAGTGGGTAATAACCCAACAGTAGGACTTATTTCTAGCGGAGCAATGGTTGAGCGTGAAGTCCCGACACCTTTTGGTCGAGGTGACTTTATTACCTTCAACTTATTGGATTCTGATTTTACTACAGCGCAGCGCATGGCTGACGCAGTGAACAACTTTTTAGGCCCTCAAATGGCAAACGCGGTTGATGCTACGTCAGTAAAAGTTCGCGCGCCACGTGATATTAGCCAGCGAGTGGCATTCCTCTCTGCGATTGAAAACCTTGAGTTTGATCCGGCAGATGGAGCAGCAAAAATCATTGTCAATTCTCGAACAGGTACCATTGTTGTTGGTAAGCATGTTCGACTTAAACCAGCGGCAGTGACTCATGGTGGAATGACCGTTGCAATTAAAGAGAACTTAAATGTAAGTCAGCCAAATGGTTTTTCTGGAGGACAAACCGTGGTTGTGCCTGATTCAGATATCGAAGTCACTGAAGAACAGGGAAAAATGTTTAAGTTCGAGCCTGGACTTACATTGGATGATCTTGTTAGAGCCGTGAATGAGGTCGGCGCTGCGCCTTCTGACTTGATGGCGATTCTACAAGCATTGAAACAAGCTGGTGCTATTGAAGGCCAGCTGATCATCATCTAATCGATTAGGGGGAAAACCATGGTGAACAATCCTAACGATATTGGCTTTATTCATGACATTAGCTCACTTGATACTTTGCGCCAAAAGGCCGTGAAAGAGGGCAAAGATGGTGAGCAAGAAGCGTTGCGCGCGGCAGCTCGTCAGTTTGAATCTATTTTCACCTCAATGATGTTGAAGTCGATGCGTGAAGCCAATGAAGGCTTTGAGTCTAACTTCATGAATAGCCAAAACGAAAAGTTCTACCGTCAAATGCTGGATGAGCAGATGGTGAGCAATTTAAGTGCGTCAGGCTCGATGGGACTCGCTGATATGATTGTTAAGCAATTAACGGTTGGTCAAGGTGACGACAAAACTGAAACGGCAATGCGCGATGCGGCCAACAATGCTGTTGAATATCGTCGCGTCGATCCGAAGAAAGCACGTGAAATAGAGCAGCGTCTAATAGAATCCGGTCAGTTATCGCGTCCAAGTTCAGAATCCGCACGCTTTGATACACCGGAGTCTTTTGTTAATTCAATGAAGCCATACGCTGATCGCGCAGCAAAAGCTTTGGGTGTTGAGCCATCTCTACTAATTGCACAGGCAGCGCTAGAAACTGGCTGGGGGCAAAAGATGGTTAAAAATGCTCGTGGTAGTAGTAATAACTTATTCAATATAAAAGCAGACAGAAGTTGGCAAGGGGATAAAGTTACTACCCAAACTCTGGAGTTTCATGATAACACCCCAGTAAAAGAGACCGCCGCTTTTCGCTCTTACTCAAGCTACCAAGACAGCTTTAATGACTACGTCCGTTTTTTAAACGACAACCCTCGCTATGAGACAGCACTTCAGCATCAAGGCAATTCAGAATCATTTATTCGCGGTATTCACAGTGCTGGTTACGCGACCGACCCAAATTACGCAGACAAAGTGCTGCAGGTGAAGCAAAAAATCGAAAGTATGTAATTTATAACGATTTTGAATGCACTCCTCCTCTTTGATAAGGCTTGCCATGGTGCAAGCCTTTCTTTTTCTTTCTGTTTGCCGTTTTGTCTATGCTGGCACGCCTTTTGCTAATCTTCTAATTAGGTGATTGGTCAATACCGATTTTATTTTGTTTGTTGGGGGCATTTATGGCGTCAGATCTGCTGAATGTAGGTACTCAAAGTGTACTTACCGCTCAGAGACAGCTAAATACCACAGGTCATAACATCTCGAATGTTAATACCGAGGGATATAGCCGTCAGTCTGTCATCCAAGGTACCAATGATCCTAGACAATTTGGTGGTTCGACTTATGGCATGGGCGTGCATGTGGAAAATGTTCGCCGCTCATGGGATGAATTTGCCGTTAAAGAGTTGAACCTGTCCACAACGAACTACGCGAATAAGCTAGATAAAGAAGCAGACCTCGATTTGCTTTCTAGCATGCTCTCATCTGTTGCCTCAAAGAAAATTCCAGAGAACCTTAACGAATGGTTTGACGCGGTAAAAACTTTAGCGGATACACCAAATGATATTGGTGCACGTAAAGTGGTACTTGAGAAAGCAAAACTGTTGAGTGAAACCTTAAATGGTTTTCATGAGACAGTTCGACAACAGTCTGACGTGACCAACCGTAAACTCGACATGGGTATTGAGCGTGTTAACCAGCTTGCTGTTGAGATTCGTGATGTACATCGATTGATGATGCGCTCGCCTGGTCCTCATAACGATTTGATGGACCAACATGAAAAGTTAATCAAAGAGTTATCTGACTATACCAAGGTGACAGTGACTCCGCGCAAGAATGCTGAAGGCTTTAATGTCCATATCGGTAATGGCCATACATTGGTATCTGGTACGGAAGCGAGTCAACTCAAAATGATTGATGGTTACCCTGATGTTCACCAGCGTCGACTGGCTATGGTTGAAGGTGGCGGAATAAAACCAATTAAATCAGATGACATAGATGGAAAAATAGGCGCCATGCTAAGTATGAGAGATGAGCAAATCCCATACATAATGGACGAGCTTGGTCGTCTAGCTACCGCATTTTCTCATGAAGTAAACCAGTTACAGAGCCAAGGGTTAGATCTATATGGCAACGTTGGTGAGCTGATTTTTACTGATGTAAACTCAGAATTGCTCGCAAAGTCGAGAGTGGTCACATCCGCTCAATCGACAGCTGATATGGCGGTTTATATCAATGATTTGAGCCAATTAAAAGGTGGTGAGTACGCATTACGTTACGACGGCAATAGCTATAGCATCACCAAGCCTAACGGCGAAACAGTGAAAGTTGATACAGATTCGTCAGGTAAAGCGTTTTATCTTGATGGCATGCGCGTCGAAGTTCGTAATGAGCCTAAAGTGGGTGAGCAAGTGTTAATTCGCCCAACTAGAAGCAGTGCTGCGCAGATTCAGATGGAAACTAACGATCCAAAGGCAATTGCGGCTCAAAGTTATGAAGCGTCCACGACCTTTGCACAAGGCAAAGCCACATTCGAAATTGTCGATGCTGGTGACCTGCGTGAATTTGAGGTCGTTGTTTCTCCGATGGGAGACCAATTTGCTGTAACAGATACCAGCGGCAATGTTGTGATGCCACCTCAGGCGTATCCACCATCAGGTCCGGTATCAGTAACATTACCGCCAGAACATCCGCTCTATAAAAATGGCTCGGCAACAGTATTTGAGCTGTCGTCTGGCGCTATAGCGAATGATAAATTTACGGCAAACCTCGTTCCTTCAGAGGGTGATAACGGTAACTTGAGGAAAATGCTTCATATTCAAACAGATAAAAAAATGGATGGCAAAGAAGCGACCATTTTGAATATCTATCAAAATTTGAATACCAACGTTGGACTTAAAGCCTCTACAGCAAGTCGCTTGTCTGATGTTGCTCGTCTAGAAAACGAATCTGCTCAAGAGCGATTAGCGTCTATTTCCGGTGTAAATCTGGATGAAGAAGCTGCGAATATGATGAAGTTTCAACAAGCGTATATGGCCTCCTCACGCATTATGCAGGCGGCAAACGATACGTTTAATACCATTCTTCAGTTGCGATAGGAGGAGAGAATAAATGTTAACTCGAATTTCTAGCTTCCATAACTATCAATCAGTGCAGAATGATCTTCGTCGTCAAGAAAACAAAGTTCATCATAATCAAGAACAATTAGCATCCGGTAAGAAGTTAACTAAACCGAGTGATGACCCACTAGCGACTCACTACATCCAAAGTATTGGTCAGCAAGAAGAGCAACTAAAACAGTATTTGGATGCCATTGTTTTAGTGCGTAATAGACTCGAGCATCATGAGGTTACTATCGCTAACTCCGAGCAGTTTGCCGACGATGCTAAGCGCTTAAGTATGGAAATGATCAACGGTGCGATGTCGCCAGAAGATCGTGAGGCAAAAAAGCGAGAGTTGGAAGAAGTCTCCAATAACTTCCTCGCTTTAGTTAACTCCCAAGATGAAGCAGGCAACTACGTTTTTGCTGGCACCAAGCCGAAAAACCAACCTTTTTTCCGAGACTTTGATGGCACGGTCACATATACCGGTGATGACTATCAAAGGAAAATGCGCATTTCGTCGAACATAGAAATGGCAACGAGTGATCCTGGTAGTAAGCTATTCATGGATATTCCTAACCCGTTTGGTGACTTTGAGCCTAAATACGAGTTGCAGGAAGGATCTGAGCTTTTACTAAGCAGCGCAACAACTCGCTCAAGAGATGAATCCAATTTCAAACTCACTTTTGTTGATATGAGCAATGGTAAATTTGGTTATCAATTGGAAAAGAACGGAAGTGTTGTGCAAGTTGATGACTACTCACCAATTGATGGCATTAAATATGAAGGGGTGAGCATCCAACTGAAAGGGCAAGTCACTGCCGGAGACAGCATTACGATTGAGCCGCGCAAGACTTTTAGTATCTTCGATACATTCAGAGATACCGCTAAATGGTCTGATGAATCAGTTTCCGATGCCTCGGCAACAGCACAGCTTCATCAGATGACAGAAGAGTTTCAGGCGGCGTTTATTCATTTAAACAAAGCAAGAACCGATGTTGGTGCTCGACTGAGTACGCTAGATATTCAAGAGCAGAATCATGAAGACTTCAATCTCTCTCTGGCCAAATCAAAGAGTAATTTTGAAGACTTAGATTATTCCAAGGCTGTTATTGAATTTTCGGAAAACACAAGAGCACTGCAAGCATCGCAGCAAGCTTTTGGTAAGACGAAAGACTTAACGTTATTTAACTACATCTAAATATCGATGCGTGCAGCGGCGCTTCTCTCTATGCCTTATGTGCAATGCCTTAAGTGCGAGAGATAAATAAGCGGCATGTTATTTCCCAAAGCGGCAAAGTTTGGGGGAGGTTCATCAGGAATGATGTATTTGTTGGGATGGGCAATGCCACTCAACGTATTTTTTGGCGGAATTAATGGGGCTGGCTTTATTGTAACCCTATGCTGATAAAGGCTTTTGCTGATTTTGATTATTTTTTATTAAAGTTGGCATGTATATTGTATCTATGTGGTCAGAATAGATTTACGGATTCTAAACCTTGCCTAGTAGGCAGCTTTAGCAAGTAATTTTTACGGTCAGTGCTTTTCCAAATGAGAGTAAAGCTGGCCGCTTCGCAAAGCTTGCGAACTCAAAAGGAGAGCAAAATGGCTGTAACGGTTAGTACTAACGTTTCTGCGATGACCGCACAACGTTACTTAAATAAAGCGTCAAACGAACTCAATACTTCAATGGAGCGTTTGTCATCAGGTCATAAGATTAACAGCGCAAAAGATGACGCTGCTGGTCTACAAATTTCGAACCGTCTGACAGCTCAGTCCCGTGGTCTGGACGTGGCGATGCGCAACGCGAACGATGGTATTTCCATTGCACAGACAGCAGAAGGTGCAATGAATGAAGCGACATCCATCATGCAGCGTATGCGTGACCTTGCCATTCAGTCGGCAAACGGTACGAACTCACCAGCGGAAAGACAAGCAATTAATGAAGAGTCAAATGCACTTCAGGATGAGCTTAACCGTATCGCTGAAACCACATCATTTGGTGGTCGTCGTCTACTAAATGGTACATTTGGTGAAGCGGCATTCCAAATTGGTTCAAGTTCTGGTGAAGCTATGATTGTGGGGCTAACCAGTATTCGTGCGGACGATCATCGCATGGGTGGTACAACATTCCTGACTGAAAATGGTAAAGGTAAAGATTGGGGCGTCGCAGCAGATAAAGCTGACTTAAAGATTACTTTACCAGGCATGGGGCAGGATGAAGAAGGTAACACGGTTGACCTTGATATCGAAATCACAGCAAAGGCCGGTGACGACATTGAAGAGTTAGCGACATACATCAATGGTCAATCAGATTTGATCAACGCATCTGTCGGTGAAGATGGCAAACTACAAATTTTCATTGCAGAACCAAATGTACAAGGTGATATCTCAATTTCAGGTGGTCTAGCATCTGATCTAGGATTCACTGGTGAACCTATTGCAACCACAGTGCAAGATATCGATATGACGTCGGTTCAAGGTTCTCAGAATGCGATTGGTGTTTTGGATGCCGCACTGAAGTATGTGGATTCACAGCGTGCGGATTTAGGTGCGAAGCAAAACCGTTTAAGTCACAGCATTAACAACTTGGCTAACATTCAAGAAAACGTAGATTCTTCGAATAGTCGAATTAAAGATACAGATTTTGCGAAAGAAACGACGCAAATGACTAAAGCTCAAATTTTGCAACAGGCAGGGACTTCGATTCTTGCTCAAGCAAAGCAGTTGCCAAACTCTGCAATGTCACTATTGCAGTAGTTTATCTAGCCTGTACTCAATACATTCAGACGTGGATGGGAATACAGGCTTTTGGCAAGCGACTTTACAATAGAATGTGCGGCTCTCTCATCTCTCACCTGCCAATCATTTTCAATGTAAGGTTGCACCCGGTATGTCGGATATGTGTTCATTTCTCTTGATCTCCACATAGGCTCTGGCTACCAACCTAGCCCCGGTTCTCTCAAAGGAAAAGGGGCTTTCTTTTTCTTTCCTAGTGAACCAATTCTGGTGGTTCCTTTTCTTAATCGTATATTGATCATACCTAAGAGCCATTCTCGACGTATCTTATTAAAACTTTAGTGTTTTTTTTACTATTTTTTCAAAACTGTCGTTCGAATCTCGCATTGCTATTTTTCTCTTTTTTTTTCTAAAGCTTCTCAAATTGACGTCGTTATAAGGGTAACTTTGAGAGAACTATTTGGTTTTCCGAGACGTCGGAAACCGCTTTATCGGAAAATCAATTGGAGAAATCACCATGGCAGTGAATGTAAATACAAACGTATCGGCGATGACCGCTCAGCGTTACCTAAACAATGCAAACTCAGTTCAACAAACTTCAATGGAGCGCTTGTCTTCAGGCTTCAAAATCAACAGCGCAAAAGATGACGCTGCGGGCCTTCAAATCTCGAACCGCTTGAATGTTCAAAGCCGTGGTTTAGACGTTGCGGTGCGCAACGCGAATGATGGTATTTCAATTGCACAGACGGCTGAAGGTGCAATGAATGAGACAACCAACATCCTACAACGTATGCGTGACCTATCTCTACAATCTGCTAATGGTTCTAACTCTAAAGCGGAGCGTGTTGCGATTCAGGAAGAAGTAACGGCACTAAACGATGAGCTTAACCGTATCGCTGAAACGACATCGTTCGGTGGTAACAAGCTGCTAAACGGCACACATGGTTCGAAATCTTTCCAAATTGGTGCTGATAATGGCGAAGCAGTAATGCTTGAGCTAAAAGACATGCGCTCAGACAACAAAATGATGGGTGGCAGCAGCTACGTCGCTGAAAACGGTAAAGGTAAAGACTGGTCGGTTGCTGGCGACAAAGCAGACCTTACTATCTCGCTAAAAGACAG
>NZ_JAHGAI010000056.1:0-2984 GCF_030248515.1 Vibrio sp. D401a
CCCCACGTTTAGTAGACACTTTACTAAGTTAGATTTGTTGTAACCCATATTCAATGTTCTACTGTTTTACATCACCTTTTATAGATTTCATGAAATGTCCGTTTGCTAAATATATGCATTTTGTATATGTTATCAACTAAATCAATTAGTTATCGTTGCTAGTTGCCAACTTCTTAGAGTGATATTTATGTTGAAGATTTTATTAGAAGCATTTCATGCAAAAGGGTATGAAGGATATCTTTCTGAAGATGCCCAAAAAAAATTTGCGGATTCTTTGTTAAAAATAGCAGATAAGATGTTTTGGGCACCCATTGCATATTTCGGTGTATCTGTTTATCAAAATAAGGCATTAGATTTATGGGGTATTGTATATCTGACTATCTTTTTTGTTTTAGCGGTATGTTTGAGGCATCAAGGTTTAAAAGTATATGACTTACACTATGAAAAGAAAAAGGCGAAAGAAGAAAAAGCGAGATTAACGAACAAAAAGTAAACATAACAAAGCATTCAAGAGTGATTCCCAACGCTTGGCATTTTTCATTCCATCGTGAGCTTCGTGTTTACGGTGGTATAGTTGGGTTTCGTGGTAGCGTTGCTCACACCTTAATGCGGCGTTAGCATGCAGTATGAGAATTGAGGTTATAAAAAGTTTGAATTGCAAAGAATATTTAAAAAATCACCCTATAAGTTATAAATCTATATTCTACCCGTTTGTGGGGTTTGGTATCACTTCAACTGTTGTGTGGTTTCTCATATGGTTAGACATAAATCCTAAGTTTTTTGGTGAATTTCTATTGGAGCAAGTCGGCCTGAAATGGATTTGGGTTTTTGCTTCAATCTCGATATCATTTTTGAGTGTTAAGTATGTCATTAGCGGTCCAGTCGAAAATTATGACGACAAATATGTAAAATTATTTGGCCTATGGTCTGCTAACACTGCTTTAGGAATGAGTTCAACATATGTCGGAATTATGTGGGGGGCGCTAATTCCGGCATATTTCTCGAGGAATTCATTACCCTCGGAGTTCGCTTTTACGAAATTGTTTACGGTTTCTTGTTTAGCACTATTCGCAGTAATATGTATTTATGCGTTCTATCACATACTAACGGCAAACAAGAACGCTCCCAAGTGGCACTATGAACAAGCTAACCATAGGTTTTATAAGTTTATGATCGCAATTTTTGCATTTACATTTTTAAATGGCAGAGCTCTTGATGTCTTGCGAATTTTTAGACCAGATTGGTTCTGATCCATCATGCTAACAAAGCATTTAAGAGTGATTCGCAACGCTTGGCAGTTTCGCTTCGCTCAAGTATAGCCAAGCGTCGCTCACACCTTAATGCGGCGTTATAAATATTGGAGCATCCGTGAAAGATAACATTCGATACTTCAAACAAAAGCTCAGTGAAATCTACGATATCAATGTCACTGAGGTTACCCATCTATCGAGTATGCATGAGTTATATCAACTCAAAACACTTTGCTCTAACCAATATATTGTTAAGCTTTATAAAGCTAGTGATTGCTCTTTATCGCACTTGACGTCAATGACCGAGTTCAATGCTAGCTTGAAAGCTAATGGGGCTTCCGTAACCGTCCCTGTTCTTGGAGCTGATGGTAAGTATGTCCAGCATATTGGTGATAAGTATGCAGTGTTAAGCCATTTTGTACATGCTGACAAGGTGTCCACTATCAGTTCTTCTCAATGTTACTTATTTGGTCGAGAGTGCGCTCGGCTGCATTTAACAGAGAGTCGGCAAGATTTTCCGCATAAAAAAACTGAAGAGCTGCTGACTTCCCCTTTGCTCAATATCAGAGCCGGTTATAGCCGCAAGCAAGAACAGGTTGGTGTTATAGAAACCTTAGCTACACAAGCGGAGGTCAACTTGTCCAAGTTGCCTTTGCCGGAGGTTTTGTGTCACGGAGACTTCCATTGGGGTAATGCAATCTTCTCACCTCAGCAGATCACGATCCTTGATTTTGACTTTTGTTGCAGAAGTTGGCGAATATACGATCCAGTAGTCTTCTTGTGGAATCTTCTATTCACTAATAGTGACAATATTAAACGACAATGGTCATCATTTCTAAGTGGTTACCAGTCAATTTCAGCACTTTCTGAAGACGAGCTTGGCGCTATTCCTTGGTTGTTGATAGCTCATAATATTTGGCATATTGGTTTCATCGGTGGGGCAACAATTGATGAGTGGGAATTTGATGATTACTGGTTCGATCGTAAGTTCGAGTTGTTTGAGGTAATTGGAGAAATGTACCCATAAAAATATTTATAACAAAGCGTTTAAGAGTGATTCTCAACGCTTTGCATTTTGGGTTTGTATCGGCTTTAGTGTTTACGGCACAATGGGTTAGGTTTGGTGGTCGCGTTGTTCACACCTTAACGCGGCGTTAGGTGCTTGAAGGAAAAGGTAAGTATGGAAATTGCTTTTCAGCAGATAAACATTGATGATTTCGAATTGTGCGTAGCTGTGAGAAAAGATGCATACTTTTGTAGTTTTGGGCATTACGATGGTTTCGACGACTTCATCAGTGGTTATCGTGAACGAGTATTAGACCGGCTAGCAACATCAGGATGGTTCTATATCCATATATTTGTGGATGGTCAGTTTGCAGGGCAGTTAGAGTTTCGTAGCTTTTCACCCGAGCCGGAGACTGGCTATGTGCATCTCATTTACTTAAAGCTGAATTTTCGTGGTTCAGGACTCGCTGCAAAATTGCAGGATTATATTGTAAGCGCGTTGAGTACAGCGGGTTGTTTGCGTGCTGTACTTTCAGTAAGTCGAACTAACCATCGAGCTCTCACATTCTACAAGCGCCATGGTTGGGAGTTCGTGCGCAAGAATCCCAAGCACGATGAAACCGACTTTTACCAACTTTGGCTACGCACCTAACAAACTGTTCAAGAGGGATTCGCAACGCGTGGCATTTTCACTATGCGTTGGTTTTAGCGATTAAGGTGGTATGCGGC
>NZ_JAHGAI010000057.1:0-2961 GCF_030248515.1 Vibrio sp. D401a
GTAAAGGCATAACAAACTGTTTAAGAGTGATTCGCAACGCGTGGCATTTTTACTATGCGTTGGTTTTAGTGTTTAAGGTGGTATGCTGCGGCATCGGTATTGCGTTGCTCACACCTTAACAGAGCGTTATAAATATTGGAGCATCTGTGGAAATAAACATTCGATACCTAAAACAAAAGCTTAAAGAAGCTTACGATATCAATGTCGCTGATGTTACTCCGCTTCCGAGTATGCATGAGTTGTATCAACTCAAAACAGCGTGCTCTCACCAATATGTTGTTAAGCTGTATAAAACTAGTGATTGTTCCTTATCGCATTTGACTTCAATAAGTGAGTTTTATGCTAGCTTGAAAGCTGATGGGGTTTCCGTAACTTTACCTGTGATGGGAGTTGACGGTGGCTATGTTCAGCACCTTGGTGGTAAGTATGTAGTGTTGAGCCATTTTGTACATGGTGACGCAGTTTCCATAATCAACCCCTCTCAGAGTTACCTATTTGGTCGAGAATGTGCGCGGTTACATTTAACAGAAAGCACGCTAGATTTCCCGCATAAAAAAATTAAAGAGTTACTGACTTTTCCTTTGCTCAATATCAAAACTGGCTATAGCCACAAGCAAGAAGAAGTTGAGGTCATAGAAAGCTTAGCTAAACAAGCTGAGTTTAGTTTGTCCAAGTTGAACTTACCTGAGGTCTTGTGTCATGGAGACTTTCACTGGGGGAATGCAATCTTCTCATCTCAGCAAGTCACGATACTTGATTTTGACTTCTGTTGTAGGAGTTGGCGTATATATGATCCTGTAGTCTTCCTGTGGAATCTTTTATTCAGTAATTGTGGCAATATTAAGCAACAATGGTCAGCATTTCTAAGCGGTTATCAGTCAATTTCAGGGTTTTCTGATGAGGAACTTAGAGCTATTCCTTGGCTGTTGGTTGCTCATAACATTTGGCATATTGGTTTCATTGGTGAGGCAGCAATTGAAGACTGGGAGTTTGATGATTACTGGTTTGATCGAAAGTTCGAGTTGTTTGATGCAATCAGACAAATGTGCCCATAAAAATATTTATAACAAAGCATTTAAGAGTGATTCCCAACGCTTGGCATTTTTCATTCCATCGTTGGGTCTTGTGTTTACGGTGGTATGGTTGGGTTTCGTGGTAGCGTTGCTCACACCTTAATGCGGCGTTATAAGGCTTGGAGAAATATGGAGCTAAATTGTCTAATTGATTCAGAGTTACTCTCGCTTAATCAAAGTTTTGATGATACCTATATCGAAATGCTATTCCTTCTAGAGTCTGATCAGAAGGTCAAATTATTTGTCAGTAATAAGCAAGGTAAAGCGATAACTGTTCGTTTTAAGGGAATGCAGCTATCTGCTAGAAAGACGACTATAAATGACATTCCAACATTAGGTGAAGTTGAAGGAGCATCTTATTTGCAAGGCTTCCTTTCTTTAGAAGGTGACTTTGGACTAATTGAAGTTGATGGTCACGATATTGTCCTTGAGCCCGCCTTATAACAAAGCGTTTAAGACGGATTCACAACGCTCGGCATTTTCAGTTTGATTTAGCTTTAGTGTTTACGTCACAATGGTTTAGGTTTGGTGGATGGCGTTGTTCACCACTTAACGCGGCGTTAGGTTTTCGGAGGATATAATGGCATACAAAGGTAACCTATTTATCGCAGGTACAGATAGTGCAGATGGACAATATTCTTCTGGTATTGCACTTATACTCTCTGCTGCTTCACCAATTAGTTTTCTTTACAACTCACCTTGCGGTGAGTGGCAAGTTGAGTTTATTTCAGGGGTTAATGATGTTGTTGCAAGATCAACCCTAAAGTTATCGAAGGAAGATGTCTTAACTTTAGGGTTTGAACAGATTCAAAGAGCTTTAGATATCCTCTCTGTTAAAAAAATCACATCAATAATTACCGCAGATCCAACACGTAGTAACGTAGGAGTTTACTCAAGAGAAGGGAAATCGGTGTTGTTTCATTATGCTTTGCATGACTTTCCGATGGCGTTATCTCTTGAGGTCAAAATGACTGATAGTGATGGGAATAATATACCAACTCCAGAAGAACCCGAGCCGATCTGGAGCGAATCATTTAGGTATTATCGACTTTCTCAATCATCTAGTGATTTGTTTGAAGCATATCGTAATTTGTTTCTAGGCTTTGAAGCGTTATTGAATGAGATTGTTCCGAAAAAGCGAAAAGAAGGTGAAGGGGCTTGGTTTAAGCGAAGTTTGAGTGTGATTCATGACAAAATCAATTTAACTCAGCATTTAGCTGAAACTGGACAAGATCCAGTGTCTTATATAATCAAAAGTCAGTACAAAGACATTAGGTGCAGATTGCTACATGCGAAGCTTCCAGAAGCGACTTTACCACATTCGATAGTTAATCCCGTTGAAGTCAAACAAGCGTATGAACAATTGTTACGTATTTGGCGTCATATTGCGAGCTATTACTTACGTATTCCTAATGGCGGTGGAGTCATCACCTATGTTGGTTTTGAAGGCTTCATGTCAAATGCCTTTAAAGGTTATGTTGGTGCATCATATACAGAGGATATTTCACCGCCATCAAATCAAGATGATCGTATTAGTCCGACAGGTTTATCTGTGTATGACTTTTCTCAAACGGACTACTTAGGAGCTTGTAACCCCGGCGTAGTAAGAATTTTTGCACGGGAAAGAAAGCTTGATGCGATAGGTGGCAAAACAATCTATAGAGTTTGCATAAATCGAGCAGATACTTTGTTTAGTGTTGCGTACTTAAATTATGGCTTAAAAATATCAGGCGTAGACGAGTGGGAGTCAACCTCTGATTTCCGTCTAATCAACTCAACTCAGCCTAGTACAGAGTTCAAAACCTAACAAAGCATTTAAGAGTGATTCGCAACGCTTGGCATTTTCGCTTCGCTCAAGTATAGCCAAGCGTCGCTCACACCTTAATGC
>NZ_JAHGAI010000058.1:0-5238 GCF_030248515.1 Vibrio sp. D401a
TTTGCTATGCGTTGCGTTTAGTGTTTAAGGTGGTATGCGGTAGCTTCGGTATTGCGTTGCTCACACCTTAACAGGGCGTTAGCATTCGTCAATCACTTATGCATTTGGAAGTAAAAAAATGATTCATATTATATTCGTATTTCTCTTTTATTTAATAATTTATGCTCACATACAAAATATAAGAAGTAAAGAAATAGTCTTGGATGCGAAAAATATTGAGAGAATTCAAGCGTTTCATTTACTAGCTTGCTATATGTATAGCTTCACGATTATTAAGCTATACGACGTTGATTATGGTCTATATTCATTGGTTTACGCATCTATTTTCAACCTTATTGCTTTGGAATATTATTGGTCAAAATACCACCATCTTGTCGGTGGTATAAAGAAAACTATTACGTACTCTCTGGCTAAGTACTTTTTCCCATTATTAGTTATTGCATTTTGTGCTTACTCTTCGAGCATGATTTTAGAAGAAATTACTAAAGTTCCTTCTTCTACAATGGCTCACCATGTTTCTATTTATTCATTTGGGTTGTTTCTTTTGATATCGTTAATTTCTATGTTGTTCATAATTGAGCTGGCTGTTCCTATCATCATGCTAAAAGACATAATTACGATTAATGGAAAAGAACACATGACAGAAAATATTATGATAGTTTTAGTGATGACTATGGCTCCTGCATTAATCGTTACTAAACTTGCGCAGGGAAATTTGTTTAATGCCAAGTTTATTAGCTCAATGTTATATGAAAGTTACCATTCGAATGAAAATGCAGAGTGCCCAAATGTTTCAGTGGACTCACGATTTCATTGGATTTCCACAAGTGAAGTTTCAACTGTAAAGTATAACAAGGAAGCTGGTACTTATATTTTTGGCAAAGATGAATGCTAACAAAGCATTTAAGAGTGATTCCCAACGCTTGGCATTTTCAGTTCAAGGTTGGGTTTCGTGTTTACGGTGGTAAGGCTAAGTTTCGTGGTAGCGTTGCTCACACCTTAATGCGGCGTTAGCTGAAAGGAGATAAAACTGAACATGAACGAAGTATATTTTAAAGGGCACATAACAGACTCTTTCTTTTTCAAACCTTCACAATTGTACGATGAAAATCGAAAAATTTTAAAAGACTTATCCCACATAGAAAAAGGCGAATTGTATTTCATTGTCGAGAGAGGCAGGGTTAGGATTTCTCCAAAATCTATGTCAATGACCAGAGATGGTTATATCACGTTCGACTTGGTTGGTGATTCTGGTCATATAGCTACCCCTACCATTGAGTCTTCTCGACTGTTCATCGACCTAGGCAACAAGTTCAAGGAGATATATGGTAGTTGGAGTAAACTCCAACAATATGTGGTGAAAGTTGACAGCAAGTCTGAATATGATCTTCTTCAACGACAGGGGAGCTCTCTCCCGAAAATTGGCGTGAGTTTGGTGCCAGAGAAACAGAACAAAAAAAACTTTGTTATCAAACTCTATACGCCTGATGGGCAAGTCAATGACATGGAATTCCAACTCCATAGCATAATATCAGAGTATGAACTTGAAACGTTTGATTTCCCTAAGATCGTGTATATAGGGAAATCCAGTAACTTGGAAGACAGGATATACAAGCATGAGAAGATACAACAAGCGTTGGCTTGTTGTGATGATGACTCTGATATATATCTTTATGCTTTCCAGTTTGATTGTGAAAAAATAATTAAGGAATGCATCAATGGTGTGAACTATCTTCGAAGTGGAGACGTTGATGATATAACCCGTGATGACAGGCGAACAATCGTAGAAATAGGCCTGATTAACTATTTCAAACCACAGCTAAACGTTCATTACATTGGTGATGATCTCACGAATATAGAAGTTATTAATAATGTGTTATTAGATAAGTTTACACATATATGTGTAGAACTTATCTTTGACCCAGGTGTATTTTGGAAGTTTGGAACTCAGAGTGTTGCCTGTAGTTACGAGCATATGCATATTATTAAAATTTAAGCTAACAAAGCATTTAAGAGTGATTCCCAACGCTTGGCATTTTTCATTCCATCGTTGGGTTTTGTGTTTACGGTGGTATGGTTGAGTTTCGTGGTCGCGTTGCTCACACCTTAATGCGGCGTTAGCTTTTCAAGGGAAATTTGCATATGAAATATGCTGACGAGTATACAAAAAAAGAGAAAGTAGTTCGATTTTCAGTATTCACCATATTGGGTTTGGCAGTAATTGCATTTCATAAGTTTTTGTTTCTTCCTTTAGTGACAGATTTTGTCGAGCGACCGCACTGCTATGAGTTTCTGGGGTTAAATGGTGCCGATTATGTGTGGCATTTAGTGTTTGTTGGTTTGCCATTTTCTCTTTTTGTCGTGCTTGCGTTCATGCTTCCGATCGGGATAAAGGGGGTGAAGGAAGGGCGTTTTCCTCCAAAATCAATGAAAGTGTATAAACTGACAGCAGTTAAAAGAGGTACTGCAGCGTACTTCAAGTCAGGTATCTGTATTTTGGGTCCGGTTATGGCATTACTACTAACCTTCTGGGGATATCATCAAGTTGATAGCATGCCTCCAATAGACTCAAAAAATCTCAACCCTCATTTGTGCCAAAGCTAACAAGCAATTTAAGAGGGATTCACAACGCTTGGCACTTTTGCTTCTACTTCAGTTTTAGTGTTTATGGCACAATGCTTTAGGTTTGGGTGGAGGCGTTGTTCACCCCTTAATTGGGCGTTATAAATCTTATTCAAATTTGGAGATAAAATTGAAACCAAAAATTTTCATAGCCTCATCAGTGGAAGGGTTGGATGTTGCTTATGCGATACAGTCAAATTTAGATTTTGATGCTGATATAACGGTATGGAGTCAGGGAGTATTCACGTTATCTCAAACCTCACTGGACTCTTTGGTAACTGAGTTGGAGGCATCAGATTTTGGTATCTTTGTATTTACTCCTGATGATGAGACTGTGATACGAGGTGAGTCCACAAGAACCATAAGAGACAATGTTTTGTTTGAGTTGGGTTTGTTTATAGGAAAACTAGGAAAAGACCGTTGTTTCTTTGTTGTACAAGACAGCACAGAACTACATATCCCAACGGATCTCTATGGTATTACTCCTGCCCGTTATCGTGGAGACCGTGGTGATAAGAACATTGTGGCGGCTTTAGGTCCTGCTTGTAATGACATTCGTAAAGTTGTTCGGGATTTGAAAAGTGTATCTAGCACTCAGGAAACTGTAAATCCTGAGCCTGTAGATGAACATTTAAATGATGCTGACATTATAGCTATCCTAGAAGCTTGGCTACGTACTGACGCTATAGAGGGTACAGCAATAAGATACTCTGATGTGGATAAGTCCGAAAATCTTCCAAATGGTTCAACTAAGCGTCTTATAACTCAAGTGTTTGAACGAAATACTGATCTAGTGCTCGAAATTAGTGGGGCATCAGTATTTAAGTTCAGTGAAGTGTCTCCGTTGAGTTCTTACATCGTCTAAACCAGATTTATAACAAAGCATTTAAGAGTGATTCCCAACGCTTGGCATTTTTCATTCCATCGTTGGGTTTTGTGTTTACGGTGGTAAGGTCTGGTTTCGTGGTAGCGTTGCTCACACCTTAATGCGGCGTTATGTTTCATTGTGCATGTATGTGATGTGCATCTAGTTTTGTAAGATATTGAGAATTGCTCCCTTTATTTGCATTAAATATATACCCATGTAACTAGTGTGCTTAATTACAATGAGGAATGCACTGTGCCAATTTTCTTCGAAAACCTAGATACAACAACTCGTGATTATATGCGTGGCGAAGTAAACGTAGACTTTGAAAATGCGAACGTTTACTACAGCAAATTCTTGAAGCAGGGACTGCAAGATACATGGGATAACCTTTTACTTGAAGCCGTTACTGAGCATGATGAGGCTTGGTTGGAGAGTAAGATAGAATCAAACCAACTATTAGTTGATAGCTATCAAAGGAAAAAGCCTAAAGGTGGTTTTACTGTAGCCAAAGTCCCTTATACGGCTCCGCAGACATTGGCTGAAGGTGAGTTTAATCGCTTTTATTGTCGTGGGTTATGCGCACGTGCGATTGAAGAAGGAAAAATGGTTCAAGTTTATCGTGGTAAGGAAGTTACTAACGCTCGTAGCGCATCTGAAGAAAAGATCGGACAAATCATTGCTCCAAAGGAGCTGCTAGAGGACTTGAGAGTTAATGTCGGTGTAGATACGGCATTAGGCTTACCAAGTGGTCCTAATTCTGGTTTGACGATCAAGTTAGTATAAGAACATAACAATCTGTTTAAGAGTGATTCGCAACGCGTGGCATTTTTACTATGCGTTGCGTTTTGTGTTTAAGGTAGTATGCGGGAGCTTCGGTATTGCGTTGCTCACACCTTAACAGGGCGTTATACAACAAGAGATAGTATGAAACTTAAGTTATACAAATATTTGCCTTTTAATGATGGCGCTAAATGTCTTTTAAAAGACGGAACCATGAAGTTTTCTTCCTACGATACGTTTAATGACCCCTTTGATTGCGTTGTTAGTTACGACTTGGACGAAGCTGAGAAATACATGTCCTCTAGAAAAGACCTTATCAAAGCCGCTGGTGATAGGATCGGATTGAGTCCGGCAAAAAGACTTCAAAACAAAGGTGTGATGCTCAAGCGTTTGGAACACTCATTGGTTAGTGGAGGTGCGTCAAATGACATAGCTAAAGAGTGGGGTGTTTGCTGCTTATCTTCTCAAGCAGACAATATACTAATGTGGTCTCATTATGCAGACAACCATCAGGGTCTGTTAATAGAGTTTACAACTGATCAAAATCACATTGGTATGGTGACAAATCCTGAATATTACTTAACAGCTTGGCCCATTGAGTACACTGAGAAAATGCCTGTACGGAAGTTGGGTGTTAGAGATTTTGAAGCAGTTAAAGAACAGTTTTTGCGCAAATCTATAGATTGGGCTTACGAAAAAGAGCATAGGTGCCTATCTCATCGCAAAGGTCCGGGCATATACCCCTTTGATAAGACCATGGTCACTAAAGTTGTTGCTGGAGTGAGGATGTCCGATGAGGACTTTATAAAATTAAAGCAGTTAGTAGAACAATTTGAAATTTCTGCAGGGACGAAAGTCGAATTAAAGAGAGCTGAAATGGTCAAAGGTAAGTACCAACTAAATGTTGTATAACAATCTGTTTAAGGGTGATTCGCAACGCGTGGCATTTTTACTATGCGTTGCGTTTA
>NZ_JAHGAI010000059.1:0-32370 GCF_030248515.1 Vibrio sp. D401a
TTCTGCTTCTGCTTCTGCTAGGACAGGCTCAGACTTCTCAGTTTCTTCTTCAACAATTGTTTTTTCTTCTGCTTGATCGGCAGCATCTTCTGTAGATTGTTGCTCGGCGGCAGGTACTTCCGCTACTTCTTCTTTTACTGATTCTTCAGTTGTCGGTTTTTGGCTTTGCTCTTCATCACCAAAACCTAGCCACGAAAGTAATCCGCGCTTCTTTTTTTCCGTCATCTGGGGCTATCCTAGATTGTCTTCTTATCTATTAATGACTCTTTTCTGACAAGAATATTATCTTGACAGAAAAGGCGAATGACAAAGTTGTGAAAACTTTCCAATTAGGTGAATCTAATCTTATTAGTGTTACACTCTGTCATCTTGAATATTCTGGGCTGTATCCAAGCTCAAAGCTTGGGCGATTGGATATAGTATCACTTTATTAGCGGTCAAAAAATCTATGGTAAGACGTCGCCAGCAAAACTCATCACAAAAAAAGCCAACAACGGGCTTTGTTCGCATTATTAGTGGTTTATGGAGAGGCAGAAAGCTACCTGTTCATGACGCTGAAGGTTTGCGCCCAACCACGGATCGCGTAAAAGAAACCCTATTTAACTGGTTAGCTCAAGATGTGCCGCAAGCAAAATGCCTCGATCTATTTGCTGGCTCGGGCGGCTTAGGCTTTGAAGCCGCTTCTCGCCAAGCAGAGCTTGTCACCATGGTGGAGCTAAACCCACAAGCATTTCAGCAGTTACAAAAGAACATTGCATCATTGAATACTAGTAATATTCATGTAGTGAACACCGATGCGTTAAGCTTTTTGAAGCAACCGGGTACGCCACATCACGTAGTATTCATCGATCCGCCGTTTCGCAAAGGCTTATTGGATGAAACCGTGACCTTGCTTGAGCAAAATGGCTGGCTGGCTGAAGATGCGATGATTTATATTGAAACAGAGAAAGAACTAAACATTGCTGGGCTTCCAGAAAACTGGCGTCTGCACCGCGAGAAAACCGCAGGCCAAGTCAGCTACCGCTTATATGAACGCGCAACAGCTTAAAGCCTCAATTTAAAAGGATAGTTAAATGAAAGCATTATTGATACTGGCTAAAGCGGCCATCGCCTTTGTCTGGTTTATATTAATCCTCAACATCTTTATGCCCTTTCCAGGTAAAGCGGCCATTGCGCTGTATATCATGGCGGCATTTTTGTTCATTATGCATGGTCTACAAATGGCGATCTTCATCGGTGCATTTGGTGACAAAATTAAGATGAGCAGTTGGGAGAAATACTCGATTTTGATTTTTGGCATCTTTGCTCTGCTCGATATCCGTCGCAAGCATATGATGTAGAAACCTCAGATAAACAAAAGCCGCTCACTAGAGCGGCTTTTTTGTATTCATCCGGTGGACAAAGGCTTAACCCATGTAGCTCTTCACGCCATCAAGGAACATCTGAGTAGAAATCATCACCAAGAGTAATCCCATCAAACGTTCGACGGCTTTCAGACCACGTTCCCCTAAAATACGGTGGAAGAAACTGTAGAACATCAAGATAAAGAACGTCGCCCCCCATGCAATCAACACAGCTGCCGACAGCTCCATAATCTTATCTGGGTGCTGAGAAGACAATAGCAACAATGCAGCAATCACAGATGGTCCAGCTATCATCGGAATCGCCATCGGCACAATGAATGGTTCTTCGCCAGCCGCTAAACCAGTAATACTGCCCGCACTAGGGAAAATCATCTTAATCGCGATGATAAATAGAATAATACCACCAGAAATACTCAAGGTTTCAGGTTGAACATGAAGGAAGCTCATGATGCTTCGGCCTGCGAAGAGGAATAGCATCAAAATCATCAAGGCAAACAACAATTCACGGATTAACACTTTACGGCGACGCTTAGCATCTAGGTGTTTGAGAATGGACAGCACAATCGGCAAATTGCCGAGCGGGTCCATAATAAGAAACAGCATGGTCGCTGCAGAAAGAATGTCCATGTTCTGACCTCGACAGGAAAATTGGCGGCCAGTATAACAAAGTGAATACGTGAATATATGGTTGAAGGCGAAATGGATTTCCCGCCCTCAACGAATAACGCTTAGCCGCCGCTTAGTGATTACAAACGCGCGCCATGTTAACCACAAACTTACCTTCAAGTTCGCGTACTTTTTCGCGCTTTAGCAAAAACTCTAGCAATGCATCTAAGTCTAGATCATTCAGCTTACAGGTATGAAAGCGCGCATCTGTGCCGAAATGAGCAGCAAGTTCATCACGATTCATTGGGGTTTCACGGAGTAGGTTCAGCAAGTTATGTGCATGAATTTCAGTCATCATCGATTCCAATCTTCAAAGTTAGTCTGGGCAGTGTAACTAAAACATGATCGATTGCTTTGACCTAAGTTAGTAAATGATAGAAGCAACAATTAATGCATGGGCTAAGAAGTAACTGCCGCTCACCCAGACATAGGCTCGCTTCATCGGCTTACGATAACCATGTATCGCGTAAGCTAAAGCAGAATAAATCATCACTAAGGTGCCACTAAACCCGATCGCATTAGCAAAGCTTGGCGCTTGTAACCAAACCTCACCCGCCGCCCAAGCCAGTTGAACCAGCATGATACCCATGATCACGACCGGAAAGACCATGGAATCTAACTGTGGTAGCAAGAGGAAGAAAGCCACAATACTTGCAGCAAGCAGTAAAGCTAACAGCCACCACACAATGTCACCATTGAGCTGAACCCAGAACGATTTGCTATAACAAATTTGTGCCAGTAGATAACCGGCAAAATAGAGAGGCTTACGAGATTTAAACGAATGGAGCGTATCAGCAAACATCGAGACCACGAGACCACCCACGATCCAATAAGTATGTGGTGCTGAAGAACCCTCAGTCACTGCCAAAATCAGCAGCAATAGCAGAGTAAAAATTTTAAATGTTAGAGACTGCGTTGGATTGGCCTGTTTTGCCCCCAACACGGAATACATCCCCGATAGCCCAATCGCTAACCAACTCCACATGCCGATACACCTTTCACGTAATCTCGCCGCTAGTCTAGGTAGACCAATCTTGATGTAAAGACATAATCAATGAAAGTTGGATCTCGCTAGCGAATCAAAACATTTCGTAATCACCACGGACTCAATCAACGAAGTGACAATCTATTCACCTCTAAGAATAGCTCGGCCTTTCAGCTCACCATAGACAATACTGTGAAAAATAAACCGCCACTTTGTTCACCACACGAGCACTATGTGTAAATAACCAACACAAAACTAAAATCCATCACCTCTGTGCACCAAGAGGGACAAAACCGCCTGACCTATAAAGAATAAACCGCTATCAGCCCAGTAATCATGTAGATTAAAAATTCAGATAATTCAACATAAGTAACTGATATGACTAACCATCAAGGAGATAAGTCGAAAAAATCCAACCATTGCCAATCAAGACTGAGCCTATCCGTTTTTGAGGCTGTAATTTTCTCATCAGATAGGAAAATACGTTTCCAAACCCCTTAATTTAAATCGACCTAACTAGCATTAAATAGAATTTTCTCAACTTTTGAGAAATTCAGCAAAAATAGATAACCAAATACACCATAGAGACAATAAACACTATAACACCATCACATTAACCATATTTAACACATAAAAATCATACACTTAAAAACAAAAAGAAGAAGAATTAGACAAGTCGCACACTTTAACAACAGCACAAAAAACACAGTTTTATTAGTCAATAAAGGGGCAATAAACGAAAGTTAAGTGTTAGTTTTGAAAAGTTTTGCGCTTTGAAGTTGATCAACAGCCAAAAACAGTGCTATATTATTTACATCGAGTTCATCAATGATTTTAGGGGTAGTGTTATGATTTCTTCTTCTCAAAAACAAGGGCTGGTAATGATTGCAGTGGTTGTTGGTTTAATGACACTGCCAATGATGTACTAAGTTACTGTTTAAAATAAAAAAGGGACGCTTCCGCGTCCCTTTTTTATTGTTCAATTTTTGTAGTCTACAAATGCTTACTTAGAATATCCCAGTGCATGTAATAGAAGCCAAGAGCAGCAAGCGTAATCAAGGCCATTAACAAAATAGCCGCTCGCCAAATAAAGCGAGAACTTCTTGGCGTAAGTTCCTTTTCACAGGCATCACATGCCGCCATAAAGCCTTTTCTGTCGTCCAACTTATAGTCTTCTTCGTGAACAATCTTATTGCGCACGGTTGCGATAAAGCGTAATTTCGCTATAACGTCGTGTGGCAAGCGTTCTTCACAGCTGCTGATCAATTGATGCAACCCCTTCCCTTCCGCATGATATTGCGTACGCAGAAGTTTTTCGATGGTTCGGGTACGCATGACTACTTTCTCAATATCTGACATCGCAACCCTCCTTACTTGACCATTCCTTTGTCTGTCATCTCATTCTTCTATAAATTTAGAACTTTTTCGAGTCAAAAGGTGCAAATTTCCTTTTAAATTGTGCTCTTGAACGCATATAAAATGTGAAGTGCGCCGAATAAAATCTACGACGCTTTTACTAGATCACGAATAATTTATCTCAACTCATAGTTTAATCAGGGAGTTCTGTAAAATAGGCGCCAATGAAACATTGGAGGTTATCATGCCAATCTCACTTATTTTGGCTCTATTCGCCCTAATTGCACTTGGTGCATGGGTATTTTTCCGCTTCTACAGCAAGCATTACTTTGGCGAAGACGCACCTGAACAAAGCGCTCAAGTGACCATATTAGACAAGCAAGTAATAGAAGTGCCAGAAGCAGAGCCAGGTCAAGACGATCAAGAATATTGGATTTATGTACAACGCGGCTCGATTGGACCAAAACGCGAGTTTCAAATCGGTGTGCACTATTACCACGCTCTAAATCCCGGTGATAAAGGCACACTGACTTACTGTGGCGACAAGTTCTTACACTTCGCCCTAAAACGCTAAACTACGGCAACAACCAGCGAGTCTTGGCGGACTTGGAGAACAAATAGCTCATCGCCAAGGCTCCAGCACCGCTTAATACAATCCACACCGGAATCACCCATGCAGGGTGCCCTTGATACCAACCGAACGCTTTCATCGGCCATAAGAAAATTGGGTGGAGAAGATAAATACCCAAACTGTGTTGGCTAATAACACTCACCACTTTTTGCGCTTTTGGCGCCAAACCTTCTCCAAAGTAACGACACAGCATAAAGATCATCGACGCAGCTAAGATCACATTCAGTGTTTTGTATGATAGCCAACGCCCCACTGTGTATTTATCTGCCTCTAAGCTATTTGCGACAACCATAGTAAACGTCACCACTAATGCCACCAGCCCAAGTGCAGCAAACGCTGTAACCATAGAACGATTGAGCGGTACTTTCTTAAA
The DNA here is from genome assembly GCF_030248515.1 of Vibrio sp. D401a. Lineage (NCBI taxonomy): Bacteria > Pseudomonadati > Pseudomonadota > Gammaproteobacteria > Vibrionales > Vibrionaceae > Vibrio > Vibrio sp. D401a. Next base: position 5,376 of record NZ_JAHGAI010000059.1, read on the forward strand.
CAAAACATAACCGAGTGGTAAATATCCCATATAAAGCCAGTATTGATTACTCCACGGTCCATCAATTTTGAATAAGAATAAAGTGCTGGTGAGTAGCCAAACCGCCAGATACGCATAGAGGACACTGTCATCACAATTCCGGACTACCCATTGAAACAACGGAATCACAAAATAGAGCGGAATAAAGTAATAGAAGAATCCAAGGTGGTAGTAGGTTGCATGATGCGGACTGTTGCTCACCACTTCTTCAACGGTGGCAAAGTCAAAGCCTTGCGCCGTCCAGCCTGACAAGTACGCATAAAACATCGACCAAATAATAAAAGGGACTAATACCTTACCTAAGCGCCGTTTGAAGTAGTACTTGGCATCAAAAGGACGCGTATCGCTGAGCATCAATGCCCCCGTGATCAAAATAAAAACTGGCACTGCCCAACGAGTCACGCTATTTACACCCACCGCGGTTAACCATTGGTCAAATGGAATCACGCCCAACTCATTACGATATGGCGCTAACACATGGATGGCGATCACTGCTACCGCCGCCACACAACGTAATAAGTCGAAAAACAGAACCCTTTCTCTCATACCCTTTCCTAATTTGCGTAACTTCACGCCTATAGCATAGGGCAATTTTCATCCAGTGAAATAGTTAACAATCTGTTTTTGCTTATTTTTAACCCTACAATGACGCTAGAACATCATTCATCTGCAAAATAAATCGCTCCAACACCTATTGCGAAGTGAATTCGGCAACCCTAAGCTTTCTCGGATATGAAACAGCTTTAAAATCTGTGTTCCTTTAGGATGCCAATTAGATTATTAAGAGAGGTCTTTATGAAGAAAACATTATTAGCGTCACTGGTTTGTGTAGTGGCTTTAGCTGGATGTAATCAAAAGGAAGAGGCCGTGGCACCAACACAATCGCAACCGGAAGCGAACCCTATCTGCAGCGCTGAAAACCTTGCTGGCGGCTGGTCACAAAGTGAAGTGACTCCTGAGGCTCAACAGGCATTAGATTTTGTACTTGGTCAGATGAATACCGCAGCTAAGCTAAAAGAGATCTTGAGCGTACGTACTCAAGTGGTGAATGGCCTTAACTACGCGATTGAATTCGAAATGGACAATGGTGAAGTTTGGAACACCATCGTTTACCGCTCACTGAAAGGTGATATGGAAATGACGCAGCCAGCACAACAAGGCCGCATTTGCCCATAAGCAAGACTTGCTGATTTGCGATACTGAATCGTAAAAACAAAAATGGCTCCCAAAGTGGAGCCATTTTTTATTCTTAATCGTAAGTCGATTTAAGCCGTCGCCACTTTGGCCTTTGGTAGCTTGATAGAAATTAGAGTTGTCAGCGCTAAGAAGGCAAAAGAGACCCACAAACACGCCGCCAGCCCCGCTTCTTGGTAAATCCAACCGGATAGAACCGTACCAATCAAACGTCCCATCGCATTCGCCATATAGTAGAAGCCGACATCCAGTGAAACGCCATCGCCTTTCGCGTAGCTGACGATAAGGTAAGAGTGCAAAGATGAATTCACCGCAAACACCGCACCGAAAATCATCAGGCCCACCACAATGACCAGCTCTGGTTGCCAACCGACTTGCACGCCGTAAGCAATCGCGCCAGTGATAACAGCAAGGATACCTGCCCAAATCAATGCCGCACTACCATCTGGCACTCGACCTTGCGCTTTACCGGTAATACGAGGCGCAAAACCTTGAACGAATCCGTAAGCAATCACCCAAGCCGCAAGGAAACCACCCACCATCAGGTGATCCCAACCAAACACGCTGCCAAGATAAATTGGCAGTGCAACAACAAACCACACATCACGAGCGCCAAATAGGAACATACGTGCAGCGGAAAGAATGTTCACCGACTCTGACTTGGAAAAAATCTGACGGAACTTAGGTTTGCTCTTCGCCTTACCCATATCCGCCTCAAGCCAAATCAAGCTGGATACAAACACAACGGCCAGCACACTTGCCATGATTATCATCGAAGTTTGGAAACCAAACGCCGATAGCAGCAAGCCACCAACGAAGAAACCCGCACCTTTCAGCGCATTCTTCGAGCCAGTTAAGATCGCAACCCATTTGTACAGCGCACCTTGCTGCTCGTCTGGCACCAAAGTTTTGATCGCGCTCTTGGCACTCATCTTGTTTAAGTCTTTGGCAATACCTGAGATTGCCTGTGCCGCCATCACCCAAGGAATGGTCAACCAAGCATTGGGCACTGCCAACATCAGCAAGGCAAAAATCTGCATCCCTAAGCCGACGTTCATGGTTTTGTTCAAACCAAGTCGAGCACCTAACCAGCCACCAACCAAGTTGGTCACCACGCCAAAAAATTCATAGAAAAGGAAAAGCGAGGCAATGGCCAAGCTTGAGTAGCCTAAGTCATGGAAGTAAAGCACCACCAACATACGGAGTGCACCATCCGTCACGGTGAAGTTCCAATAGTTGAACGTCACCAGCATGTACTGACGGATACTTTTGCTTAGTTTTGAAATCATAACGACCTCAGATGTACAGCGTTTATGGCATTTAGATCATGATGTTCCAAATGCTCTATAACCTGAACACCAGCATTGAGTCATCTCAATACTGGCGCTAAATTGTGAAACAAGAACTGATTAAACAACCAAACATTATTTATTAATAAACAATGATTTAAACATAAAACCAATAAACAAGAATCACATAAATTGGTAAGCTATTACGGCATAGAGAGAGCTTTTGGATCATGATGTACCAAAAGATCCACAAGCTGATCAAGCGCTTTTAGCTACGCGCTCGATGTACTCAACTTGTACAGGCTTAGTGAAAGCACCAGGACGCAGCGCTTGCACTTCACGTACGATATCTTCTAGCGCCCAATCTTTCTCTAGCAGTAGGTGCGCAGCAAACAAACCTGTGCGACCAGAGCCACCCATACAGTGCATTGCCACCTTGCCACCTTGAGCAAGAATCGCGTGCAGTTCAGGACTCGCTTGTTGCCATTTTGCAGCGAAGTCTTCGCCTGGAGCACAGTCATCTTCAATTTCAATTTGGAACCATTTCATGCCCAACTGTTGGGTTATATCGCCCAATGCAGGCACGTCTTTGGACGCTAATTCAGCATCATCAAGGGCAGTAACAATCGCTTCTACACCTTGCGCTTTTAGCTGTTCTAGCGAAGTTTGCAGTTCCACACCTTTGGTACCTGGACATGGAGTCAGTACCAATGCGCCCATTTCTAAATCTAATTGCCATGTAGGATGAGACATCTTAAAACTCCTTATGCCATACCAACGTTACGAACCAATTCTGCAGTACGCGTCGCGTAACCCATTTCGTTATCGTACCAAGCGTAAATCTTCACCATGCGAGAGCCCACAACCATAGTTGATTGCGCATCAACGATAGTTGAACGTTGGTCGCCTTTGTAATCAATAGAAACCAATGGACGCTCTTCAAAGCCAAGAATGCCTTTTAGCTCACCTTCAGAAGCTTCTTTCAGCAGTGCGTTAACCTCTTCTGCCGTGGTATCACGTTTCACATCAAAAATGATGTCAGTGAGTGAGGCGTTTGCTAGAGGAACACGAACCGCGTGACCGTTAATCTTGTCTTTCAACTCAGGGAAGATTTCCACAATCGCTTTTGCACTGCCCGTTGTGGTTGGGATCAGGCTCATGCCACATGCACGTGCACGACGTAGGTCTTTGTGCGGCGCATCCAGAATCGTTTGTGTGTTAGTTAAATCGTGAATCGTTGTGAATGACGATTGTTCAATGCCCAGTTTCTCGTGAATCACTTTCACGACTGGTGCAATACAGTTAGTTGTACAAGACGCTGCAGTTACGATGCGGTGCTGCGCTGGGTCGAAGATATGGTCGTTCACACCAACGACGATGTTTGCAACGCCTTCTTCTTTCACTGGTGCGCTAACAACAACACGCTTTACGCCTTGTTCTAGGTATTTGTTTAGGAATGAGGTTTTGCGATGAACACCCGTTGCTTCAATCACAACATCACATTGACCCCAGTTCACAGCGTCGATATCGCGTTCTTGTGAAGTCGTGATGCGCTTGCCATTGATCACCATGTCTGTGCCTTCAACTTGCACTGCATGATTCCAACGACCTTGAACTGAATCGAACTCAAGTAAGTGGCCAAGCGTCGCTGCATCACCCGCTACATCGTTGATGTGCACAAACTCTAGCTCTGGCCAATCAAACGCAGCACGCAGTGCCAAGCGACCAATTCGACCGAAACCGTTAATACCTACTTTAATCGTCATAATCTTCTACCTTTTCAAACCTATAAACTGGTAACGCTTACTACTAGCAGCAAGCCGCACGAGTTTTATCGTGCAATCGTGAAATATCGTCTTGGTACTCTTGTTTTAAGCAGTTCGAAGCGACCAAGTCATCAATCAATTTTTGCATCCATCCTGGTAACTGTTGGGACAATTGATAGAACACCCACTGTCCCTGGCGTCTATCTACCAAAATGCCATTCGACCTTAACAGAGCTAAATGACGAGAAACCTTTGGCTGACTTTCTTGTAGCGCATAGGCTAGATCACCAACGCAGGTTTCCCCTTCGCGCACAACAAGCATTAAGCAGCGCACACGAGTTTCATCGGAAAGAAGTTTGAAGAATTGATGCGGAAGCATTGTTACATACCTATATATGGATATGCGTATATACTTATTTAAAACTAGGATGCCGTCAAGCGATCGCGCTCGACTGTAATAAAAGTTTAATATTTGATCGGATTATGCGCCAACGAAAGTCTGGCTCAAGCGCACCGCTTCACCAAGCTGACACTTAACATCGTCAAAGGAGAGCCCAAGCTGTTGAGAGAATTTTTCCACACCATTCCAGTCAGCACGTTCGTAACATTCTTCTAGGGCAATGAGTGCTCCATAAGCGCCTTCTCGATGCAAAAGCGCTTGTTTTAAAGCGGGGCTAAGTGGTAACTGCTCTACAAGAGTATCTACTGATAAATCGAGCATGGCATCAAGAATTGACAATAGCCCGACCATAAAGCCTTGCTCATTGAGGTGTGAAAATGGCTGGTAGCTAGACATCAACTGGCAAAATTGCGCACGTTGCAAAGACAGATTGTACAACTCTCTGGGTTTGTTACTCGAGATATAAGATGCCACCACCAACGAGACAAACATCTTAAGCTTCTCTTGCCCCAAATAAATCAATGCTTGGCGAAAAGAGGTAATAGCGACCTCAAGATTGCTTGATTGTGTATTTACAAAGCGCAGCAACTTGTACGACAACGCGACATCTTGAGTAATGATACTTTCAATCCGATCAAAATCAGGATCTGGTACACATACTTCACGAAACAGCTTCAGGGCAAGAACCTGCTCAGGACTGACGTACTTCGTTTGGGATATTAGTGGCTGACTAAAAAAGTACCCTTGGAAAAACTTAAAGCCAGCCTCTTTAGTCGCTTCAAATTCTTCTTCAGTTTCAACTCGCTCTGCAAGAAAGTGGTACTTAACTCTTTTATCTAAATGACTTTTGACTAACTCGCATGCCTTATCTAAGCCCATAGCCATAATGTCGAGTTTCACGATATGGACGTAAGGTAAAAATCGACGCCACTCCTGAGTCAACGTAAAGTCATCTAGAGCAATTAAATAACCTTCTCGATAGAACTCTCGAATTGCATCTAGAAGGTCATCAGTTGGACGACATGTCTCCAGCACCTCAATAACAATTTTGTTTTTGGGTAAGCTGCGAGGCAATCTGCGCACCAAGCTTTGATGAGGAAAATTGATAAAGCAGCGTGATGAAGCAATAACAGGGTTAGTGCCGACAGAAAGAAAGTTCTCGACGATAAGTCGGTATGTCGCTCGATTTGAATCTATATGAGCAGGGTAAGCATTGCGCTCACCATCACGGAATAACAATTCATAGCCCAGCGTTTGTCTTTTACGGTTAAAGATTGGCTGGCGAGCGACATACGTAGTATTCATGCTAAAGGACAACTCTTCTGGTAGCTTATGACTTCGCAGCCGCTAATAATGCACCACATCCCATAAACATTGAACCGAATACTTTGTTTATTTTGCCCATGATCTTATCTGAACGAATAAAACGTCCCATTTGTGCGGCCAAACTGGTGTAGCCCAGCATCACACATGCATCAATAACGACAGTCGTCACCCCCAAGACAAGCAGTTGGGTTAGCTGATCTTTTGCTGGGTCAATAAACTGTGGAAACAGCGCCACTAAGAACACAATAGATTTAGGGTTAGTCAGGTTGATAAGAATGGCTTTGTACAATAATGACTTACCTGACATCGTGTTATGAGTCTCTGGTGTTACCAAACTAGACGTATCACGCCATTTTTGAATACCAAGCCACACAAGGTAAGCTGCACCCACCCACTTAATAACGGCAAATGCGGTTGCCGATTGCGCGACCAAAGCACCAATACCTGCACCAACCAGAGCAATATGAATTGCCAGGCCGATCTGTAAACCAACAATAGCGCCCAGAGACTTGCGCGTGCCGTAACTCAAACCATTGCTGATTGAGTTGACGGTACCAGATCCCGGAGCCAGACTAAAAACGATTGCTGTTACCACATAGGCTAACCAAACATGGGTATCCATTGCATTTCCTCAATAATTCTTCGATGATACATCGCGTAAGCAACGTATCTTCAGGTAATCGACTAATGGCTATTAACCATTCACCTTTGACTTATACTCAAGAGACCTTATTTGAGCAAGCAATAGGTGGTCCGATCGCAGCACTTTGGCAAGAACGCCAAGAAGGCTTTGTAAAAGGGACAGAAAAAAAGAACATCTACTGGTGCAAACTCACCAAACCTGAGCACACAAAAGCCGTGCTGATCGTCAACGGTCGCATTGAAGCCTCCTGGAAATACCAAGAACTGTTCTACGACCTGTATCGACAAGGTTATGACGTGTATTCGTTTGACCACCGAGGACAAGGTTTATCAGATCGTCTTCTACCAGACTCAGACATGGGTCACGTCTATGACTTTAATGATTATATTGACGATATGGAATTGGTGCTGCAGCAGCTTGATTTAAGCGGATATCAGCAGCGTTTTATCATTTCTCACTCAATGGGCGGTGCAATTGCGACGCGTTATCTGCAAACCCACCCAAATCATAACTTTGACGGTTTAATTCTGAGTGCGCCGATGTTTGGTATCAACTTACCTTGGTATCTCAGTCCTATCGCGATTCCGGTCACGCAAATCCTTGCCGCAGTATCCCCACAGCCAAGCTACGCACCGGGTCATAAGGAATACTATCCAAAACCGTTTGAAGATAACCCACTCAGCCAAAGCTACGATCGCTACCATTGGTTCCGTGGTTTATACCGCGATAAACCAGAGCTACAAGTGGGCGGCCCTAGTACACGTTGGGTATGGCAAGGCTTGATGGCAGCAAAGCAGTGTATTTTGCTGACACGGCAAATTAAAGTTCCGGTTTTATTACTCCAACCTGGTAATGATCGTATCGTTAGTAATGCCGCTCAGCAGCGCTTTATCGACAAGCTGAGTAAGACTAACCCTAATGCGAGCCTAGTTTCGATAGCTGGCGCAGAGCACGAAATCTTATTCGAAAAAGATCAGTATCGTAACCCAGCGTTGGATGCCGTCTTTGCCTTCATGCGCGAGCACAGTCAATAAAAACAGATTAAAGAGGAAATACGAGCTCATCGATTTACCCTCTTTTTTTTCCTTATTTTGGCGTAGACTTCCCCATGTTCCCCCGCACGCGGAGCAGTATGACCTAGTCAATCTGCTGCGCTCCGTGTGCAATCAACCTGTTCTACTCTATCCGAACCGTTTACGAGGGCTTCATGAGCACATCGCTACCTTGCAAAGAGATCACTAAAATCGTTGCCTCAGATCTGGATGGCACATTACTCGCACCTAACCACCAGCTAAGCGCTTACTCGAAAGAGACACTCAAAGCGCTGCATGAGCAAGGCTACACATTTGTCTTTGCAACGGGTCGCCACCACGTAGACGTCGCAAGCATTCGTCGCACGGTAGGTATTCCGGCTTACATGATTACTTCGAATGGTGCACGTGTGCACGACCAAAATGATCAAGAGATGTACAGCCAGAACGTACCAGAGGATTTGGTTCAGCCAGTGATCGACACGATCAAAACGGATCCTGAAATACTTATCCACATGTACCAAAACGACGACTGGTTGCTGAACAAAGACGACGAACAACTGCGTGATTTCCACGAAGAGTTCACTTACAAATTGTACGATGAAGACAACGCACCTACAGACGGCATTGCGAAAATCTTCTTCACCCACCCTTCGCAAGACCACGACCATCTGGTGACTTTCGAAACCAAACTGCGCGAACAATTTGGTGACCGATTGAACATCGCTTTCTCAACACCTTGGTGCTTGGAAGTGATGAGCGCTGGCGTTTCTAAAGGTGATGCCCTGAAGGCAGTCGCAGAGTCTATTGGTCTAACACTGGAAAACACCATCGCGTTTGGTGACGGCATGAACGACGTAGAAATGCTATCAATGGCGGGTAAAGGTTTGGTCATGGGCACCTCTCACGAGAAAGTGATGAAAGCACTACCAAACAATGAAGTGATCGGCAGCAACGCCGACGATGCAGTTGCACACTACCTGCAAGATCATCTGCTATAACCTTTATTGGCTATTAACAGCGGGTTATCGACAAGATCACAAAGGGCTGCACCATGCAGCCCTTTTTCTTTTATCGCGGACTTGGCAGCTTCTCTTTACCGAGGATTGCTTGCCACTCTTCTTCGCTCACCGGCATGATCGATAAGCGATTGCCGCGTTTCACTAATGGCATGTTTTCTAGCTCTGGCATCGCCTTCATGACCGACAACGGAATCAAGCGTTCAGTCTTACGTACAAACTCAATATCCACCATTATCCAACGCGGATTTTCTGGGTCGGATTTTGGGTCGTAATAATCACTCTCTAGGTCAAACTGAAAATGATCGGGATACGCTTCACGAGTCACTTTGGCAATACCTGCCACACCTACGTTCTTACAAGAAGAGTGGTAAATCAGTACCAAGTCGCCCAATTTAACTTGGTCACGCATCATATTACGCGCCTGATAATTACGAACTCCCTCCCAACATGAAACCTTTTGGGTTCGGAGCGTGTCAATAGAAAAGGTATCTGGTTCTGTTTTAAATAACCAATATGCCATAATGCCATCCGATGCAGATTGAGTAATGAGGAAGATATAACATGAAGGCTTTGAAAAACCCAGTGGCATTAGCCACACTGCTGGTCCTGCAAGCATGTAGCATGCAGCCGCAGAAGTCCGATGCAGACACACCAACCACTCCACCTGCATCCCTAGATAAGCCGGAAACCATCTTACCTCAAACCTTCATGTTGCGTGGCGAAGTGGTGATTGGACACGAAAGCCAATACATCACACCTTGTGGCAGTGATAAACAATACTGGCTGCAACTGTCACCACAACAAGTTCAGCGTGCAGTGGCAATCACCAATGAACCTTATCAAACCATGTATGGTGAAGTGATTGGTCATCTCAATCCACCGGGCGTCGACGGATTTTCTGCAGATTTCGATGCGAACTTTGTGGTTGAGCAAGTGAACTTCCTCACTACCGAAAATCCGCATCGCTGCAAACAAACCAGCAAACCAACTCGCATCTTCGGTAATGAACCTTCGTGGGCGGCAACTTTTGAAGGCGGCGCACTTAAGTTCCAGCAAATGGGCAAATCGACACAAACGATCGAGATCGACAGCAGTAAACTGCAACCTCGCCAACGTACTTACCAACTTGATGGTGGCGAGTTGCGCATGACCGAGAATTTGTGTTCTGACACCATGAGTGACTCCCTTTACGGTTGGAAGGCGACACTAGAGCATGGCGATAAAACCTACCAAGGCTGTGGCATGACCGCCAACGTAGATTCAACATTGGAGTGGGTGAATACTTACGTCGCGACATCGACCCAGTCGCAAGGCTTCGAAGTGCAGATGACACTGAACAGCGACCACAGTGCCATCACCAAATACAGCTACTCAGACGGCCAGCCACCATTGGTTGAGCGCGGCTACTGGCAACAACTGAGTCCATCGCAAGTCCAAGTGGTGATGACCCATCATCAACGGCAGCGACTCGTTTCTGAGCGCTTGTTTATGCGAGATGGTAATCAACTAAAAGCAACACAAGAAAAAGTGGGGAATGTCGTTTACCCTATCGCCGATGGTGGCCTTGTACTTTATCCAGCAACGTTGCGTAACTCAGGCACAGAACAACCTGCAGCCGAGCGCAACAAGGATCCAATTGGTGCAGCTGATGTTCCTTCCAGTGCGGACTTCAACTCAAAAGTGGATGCGGCGGTGCGAAACTACTTCTTCATTCATCAAACCAACCCAAGTAACAACCAATACCGTTGGCTAACTTACGATCTGAATGGCGATGGGGATGAAGAATTGCTGATGCAACTTGATTGGTGTGGTTCTGGCGGTTGTACTCTGCTGGTATTCGAAAACCACGAGAAAGAGTGGCGTTTCAACAGCCGTATGACGCTAGTGCAAAGTCCAATCATGCTTGGTCAACAAACCTCACACGGTTGGCGAGACCTGATTTTTAATGTCGGTGGTGGCGGCACAACACCTGGGCAACACGTGATGCAATACACTGGCGTAAGTTACCCAATCAACCCAAGCTTGGCACCAAAAGCGAGCGACGAACAAGTCAGCGGCGTGCGTCTATTCTCAGATGGCATCAGCCCTGTTCGTGATGGAGTGCGCTTGTAATGGCGCAGCCTTGTCCACATTGTGACTTCCAGTTCAACTGCATCTGTTCACTGCTGCCGAAGTTAAGCAGTGAACACTCGCTGATGCTGTTAATGCACCCTAATGAACTGGCGCGAGACACCAACACTGGCAAACTACTCACCCAGTGCCAACTGAATGTCACTCAAGTCGTTTGGGATCGTAAAGCGCCACCAGCGGAGTTGTTAGAAACGCTTGCCAATCCAAGCCTGCTGCCAGTATTGCTATTCCCAAGTGAAGAAAGCCTGACACTTGAACAAGTGCAGCAGCAAAGTAATCAGCAAAACAGACAACCGCTGTACATCATTGTTGATGCAACCTGGCAAGAAGCGCGCAAAATGATCAATAAAAGCCGATGGCTAGAGGGCATCGCGATGATGGGCTTAGCCACTCAAGCCGATTCCCAGTATCAACTGCGTCGCAATCAACAACAAGGCAACTTATGTACCTTTGAAGTTGCTGCTCAATTGCTGGGGCAACTTGGTGAAAAGCAAAACCAGCAACAGATGCTGAACTTCTTCGAGCAATACTTTCCTCGTTTCCAAGCCGAGAAAAGTGGTCACGAGCTCAAAACCTAACGCTGTTAAGAATCAAAAAACGCAGCTTTAACGCTGCGTTTTTTATTCGATGCGGTTTCACGTGAAACAAGGCGTTAGCCTCAGAACAAACGCGTTGGTTCTCCCAAGTAATAGCCTTGCAGATAGTCCACACCCATATCCTGAGCAATATTACAAACTTCCTCGTTGTGCACGAACTCCGCTACGGTTTGAGCATTAAACACCTGACACAGACGCACTAACTGCGAGGCAATCTTGCGCTGTTTCGGATCCTTATCAATATTCTTGATTAAGCTCCCATCAATCTTAATCACTTCCGGTTCCAGCTTAAGAATTTCATCAATATTGGAATACCCCGAACCAAAGTCATCAACAATAATGCGCGCTCCAAGCTTTCTAAAGTGGCTACATACTTCAATCATTCGCCCATAATCTTTGATCTGTTCTGACTCCAATACCTCTAAACCTAAACGCCGAGGGTCATTGAGCTTTAATATCGAGCGCTCAAGTACTGCTAACGTTTTGTCACTGAAAAAATCTTGAGGCGATAAGTTAATGGAGAAGTCACCCTCTTTGTCCTGCATATAACCCAACGTATTCCTGATCATATGACGACTCAATCGGGTGTAAAGGTGAGTATCGGTAATGATCGGGAGGAATCGTCCCGGAGGAATAATAGAACCATCTTCCTCAACAATTCTGACTAGACACTCTTGGCTTGCTGGGCGATGACTATAGGCATGAACAATGGGCTGACTGTAAGTGACAATATTCTGTTGCAGTATGGCTCGACTCACACAGCTCAGCCAACCAAGCTGCTCTTTTCGCACATCTTCATTTACCTCTACATCCTTGGCATTACATATGTGCGTATTATTTCTTACCCCAGCTCGGCGGGCTTCTATCGCTTTCAATAGCAGCTCATCTGGCGTGGCATTAGGGAAATCTCTTCGGCTGACCAAACCGCCACATAGTGAGACGGTGAGATAATCAATATTAAGCAAACCACGCGGCTCAAAGTTTGTCTGTTCAATCGCATCAGCAAAGCGAGTGAAATGCTGCTTAATAACCTCACTGCTAGCATCAGCTTTAAACACAAATGCCCACTCACCCACGCCTATGCTGTACAACTGCAAGGCGGCGGGTTTACCCAAGCGTTTACGTAGGCGGTTACTAAAATGAAGAGATAAGTCATTAAGTAGTTGGTCACCCACTCGATAACCATACTTTTCGTTGATGTGGCTAAAATTGAGCAGCTTTAACGTCAAAAGGTGTTCTTCGTCATCCAAGTCATTCAACGCTTCTTGCAAAGCAACACGGTTTTTTAAGCCTGTTCGAGTATCATGCCTAAAACTCTCGTGTAACTTCCTAGCCTGCCTCTCAAGCTGATACTCCATATGAGTATTCATTTCATTGAGATCGCTAATCGCATTTCTAATTAAACTAAACAAAGGAGAGATGGAACTACTCACTTCATCACCAAGCACACTCAATGAGGCGACCTCATCTCCTTCTCGCAGTGCTAGGTAGGTCAAACTATGGTGCAATATTTCCTGTTGGCCATTATTTCGATGCAGCTCCCCCATACAATAACTGCCTAGCGTTGGGGCAATATCGGCGAAAGCTTTGACCTCCGAGCTTCCATCAATAAAGTCTAGTCGTGACGCACAATTGTAAATCATCACCGACTCTGGCTGATGCATCATCAGCTCAAGGACACCATGCTTTACCTGCTCAAGAGTCAATGATGGGTGGTTGTAACAAAACTGAACTTCATCCCCAACACACCAAGACTTATCAAACGTCATACTGCCATCAGAATGAATTTCTACGACTGCACAAACCTCTTTCTTACCCACAGACTCTCGATACAAAGGGAAATTAATTAATTGACCAAACGTCAATTCACGCCCATCCGAAAGGTATCGTTTATACACATCGTAAGCCGTTTTGTTTCCCAGTTTAAACAGCCGGTTCCCTTTTGCTTCCGTCACTTGGTGAGGCATGCCGACGGGGTTCCACTCCGAATAGGCATTAGTCCACGTTTTTAGTGTATTGCTATGCATAGCAACCGCGACAGCGGCGTGTTCATAACACTGAGTTTGAAATAGAACCCAGCAACCACCGTCATTGGCTTGTGCTAACCCTCCTGATACTGGAGGCCCATCAGAACAAAAGCCTCGATAAATAGGATAATCACGACGTTCCACTTGAACAGAAAAGCTGATAATGGCTTTCGAGTTATCACGCAAAGCAAGTGATTGCTTTAAATCGTAGCCATCGATATCAGGAGAGAAAGAGTAGGTTTGAACAGCAGAGGTAAGAGTTGTGTCTACCAACTCGCTCACAATCAGCAAACTACCATCGGTAAATATATCGCCTGAATAAATCAATGTTCGGGCACTGTGACCAATAACATGCGCATGAGGTACAACTTCCAACAAACATTGAGCAAAACTGGTCGCTTCTTCTCGCGATTGCGTAGAGAGTAGCTGCACCAAGTACTGCTTGCTTGTTTGCCACGAAATTGTGCCTAAAAAATCATTGAGCTGATTCTGGTCATGAATCAACTGAGAATAAGTTCGCATGTATTGAAATGATACCCTATCGCTTATCGTCCTTTAGTATTAGTGCAAGGACATTTTTACTGTTAGCTTAGTAATTTACGTGGGTTTATAGGGCTTGACCAGACTAATGTTAAAGACTCAATACATTAATGCGATTGTCGTTACAAAAGTGTGAGCAAGTGTTGTAAGCAACTGATTTCGACATCGGGCAACGCACGACTTTGAGGCTGTTTAATGACATTTTTATTCATATTATTGAACCAACATGCGGCAAAGCCCGACAGTTTCGCACCTTGAACATCCGTCACCAAATGGTCGCCGACATGCAGAATACACTCTCTTGGTAGCGCCAAAAACTGCTGCGCTTTAGTGAACATATCGGGTGCGGGTTTCGCACTGCCATCCGGCCCTGCTTTCAGTACTTGCTGAAAATATGGTGTTAGTCCAATTCTGTCCAAATCCACATTACCATTGGTGATGGCCACCAGCGGGATGGCTTGCGCTAACTCGGCAAGCACATCGAGGCTTTGCTGTGGAACCTCAAAACGGTTACGCCAATCCAAAGCGACGTCGACTGCTGCTTGCGCGGCGGCGTGTGCGGCTACGTCATCATAACCAACTTGGGAGAAGGCTTGCTTAAGTTGCACTAAACGCCACAAAGTGACGTCACTCTTCAGCTCAGGCTGTTGCGCAGCGACACGTTGTTTGAGTGACAACCAATCGGCTTTGTCCATATGAGCAACCGCCGGATGATGGTTCTTAAGCCAAGAGAGTAACTCACGCTCCATGCGAACTATCACTGGATAGTTGTCATAGAGGGTGTCATCAAGGTCAAACGTCATCGCCTTTATAGGCGCAATACGGCGGTAGAATTTCATGGTTTTCCTTGGGGTTAGTCGGACTTGTCGTCGCTTCTCTTACGTGCTCTGGGGTGAGCTTGATCGTAGGCCTGCGCTAAATGTTGGAAATCCAAGTGGGTGTAGATTTGGGTCGTTGAAATGTTTTCGTGCCCCAACAGTTCTTGTACCGCACGCAAGTTATTGCTCGATTCCAACATATGGGTCGCAAATGAGTGACGCAATTTGTGCGGACTGATGTGGCTCGCGACGGACTGCTTTTGGCCCCATTCTGCCATGCGCTTTTGCACGCTACGGTGTGAGATACGCGTACCTAGCTTGGAAACAAATAATGCAGGCTCTCCCGATGCGGCTAAATCACCACGAACACGCAACCACTTCCCAACCCATTCGGTTGCCATACCAGAGAACGGTACTTTACGCTCTTTATCACCTTTACCTATGACTCGCAGTTCACCGCTTCTTAGGTGAACATCACGAACATCAATACTGACCAGTTCAGCCAAACGCAAACCAGCACCGTACATCAGCTCCATCATCGCGCGATCACGCACCGCTAACGGATCATCTTCGCTAACTTCAAGCAGTTGATTAACTTCATCTACATCGAGGTTTTTCGGCAGTGGGCGTTTCTTACGCGGCGCCGATACCCCTTTGGCAGGGTTAGCTGACATTTCTCCACGTAGGATCAGGAAATCAAAAAAGCTGCGTAGAGAAGATAGGCGCGTCGCTAAGCTGCTAGCTTTCATGCCTTCACGCATGCCTTTACCTGCCAATTGACGCACCCAACCCGCATCGACTTGCGACCAATCTTTCAAACCCATCTCAGCCAAGTGGTGAGCCATGGTTTCCAATTGCTGCTTGTAGTTTCGTTGGGTGTGCAAGCTAAGCCCCTTTTCGCTTCTTAGGAACTCATAGAAGCGTTCAAGGGGCTTTGTTAGGCTAGTTGGCAGAGGAGTGTTGGGAGTTATCGTCATGGTGACTTTGCCATACTAATGTTTGAGCGAGATGTGCCACTACTAAGGATAGATGACGCAAAAACAGAGTGTCCATATCTGGTTGGAAGTGACCGCCCTCCTCGCTAGAAAATGCTAAAACGCCAAGCGTCTGCTTTTTCACAAGCGGTAACACCACATAGGAACCCATTTCTGGAACATCCATATTCCCAAACAAAGCTTCACGATCCACCTTACGCAAGCGACCCAAGTATGCCTCTTTGCCATTTAGGTGATTGGTTGCAAAGCGTTGGTAATTTTCCTTGCTAAGTTGAGTCGATGCATCGCAATGACTCAACAAACGAACATAAGCTCTCAAACCAAGATCTTTGGCTTTCAATTCGATAGCTTTGATTACTTGCTTAAAGTCACCACACTTTAGGATTTGTCCTTGCAGGTCCATGAACTCGTAGAAAGTACGATCATTATTCGCCGCCAATGACATCAGTGTCGTGATCTCTTCTTCCAGCTCTTCAATACGTTGACGCTGGCGGTTCATTTGAATGTGAACCAAGGAGACCGTGCCGAGATCTGCATGCGGCATTGATAAACGATCGATCAGTTCGGGACGCTGAGCGAAAAAGTCGGGATGCTCTTTCAGATACTGAGCAACGACTTCAGCCGTCAACGCATCCGCTTCTACTTCTGACATTTGGTTTTCTTGTTCTTCAACTAGCACGACAACTGACCATCAAATACGTGAGTTGCTGGCCCAGTCATAAACAGCGGTTTACCCGGGCCTTGCCAAGAAATACGTAGGTCACCACCCGGAAGAGAGACTTTCACATTCTCGTCCAGTAGACCTTGCAGAATGCCTACCGCAACTGCGCCACATGCACCGCTGCCACAAGCTTGTGTTTCACCGGCACCACGTTCAAACACACGTAAACGGATGTGATTGCGATCTACGACCTGCATAAAGCCAGCGTTCACTCGCTCAGGGAAGCGTTCATGCGATTCAAGCAATGGACCAAGAACTTCCACATCAGCCGTATCAACATCATCTACCACGGTAACTACATGAGGGTTACCCATGCTCACTGCACCGCAGAACAGGGTCTTATCACCAGCACGCATGATGTAGGTTTTCTCTTTCTGTTTAGCTTTGAAAGGAATCTTATTCGGTTCAAACTCGGGCACACCCATGTTAACCGTCACATCACCATCATCTTCGACATCAAGAATCATCTTACCTTTCTTGGTGCTAACACTGACGCTGTACTTATTAGTTAGTCCTTTCAAACGCACAAAACGCGCGAAACAGCGAGCGCCATTACCACACTGCTCAACTTCGCTGCCATCCGCATTAAAAATACGGTAGTGGAAGTCAGTTTCTGGGTCATATGGCGCTTCAACCACGAGCAGTTGATCGAAACCAACCCCCGTGTGTCGATCCGCCAAACGACGAATCAAATCTTGCGAGAAAAACACGTTCTGGGTAATGCAGTCGACGACCATAAAGTCGTTGCCCAAACCGTGCATTTTGGAAAAGTGGAAATGCATTTGTTGTGTGTTACTCCGGTAGAATCTGTTCCAGCTGCCACAAACTGGTCAGCTCCTCACGCTGGCGAACAAGGTGGCTTTGTTTACCATCCACCATTACTTCCGCTGCTCGGGTACGAGTATTGTAGTTCGAAGACATCACAAAGCCATAGGCACCTGCAGAGCGAACCGCGAGTAGATCACCTTCTTGCAGTACTAGTGCTCGATCTTTGCCCAAGAAGTCACCCGTTTCACAGATCGGACCTACTAAGTCGTAAGTCTGAGCTTCACCTTCACGTGGTGCGACTGGGACAATATCTTGCCACGCTTGGTATAGTGCCGGACGCATCAAGTCGTTCATTGCTGCATCGATAATGGCAAAGTTCTTGTGCTCTGTGTGTTTGAGAAACTCCACACGTGTGAGCAAGACCCCTGCGTTGGCAGCAATCGCACGACCAGGTTCGAAAATCAGTTCAAGATCTTGATGATTCTCAAGACGACCTAGTAGTGCTTTTGCGTAGTCTGAAGGCTGTGGCGGCAATTCATCACGATATACCACGCCTAGACCACCACCTACATCTAGGTGACGAATGTTGATACCTTGTGTTTTCAAGTCATCAATCAGTGCTAATAGACGGTCTGTTGCATCAATGAAAGGTTCAATCTCAGTCAGTTGAGAACCAATATGACAGTCAATACCTTGTACATTTAGGTTTGGTAAGCTCTGGGCGAATTGATAAACCGCCGGAGCACGATCAAAAGCGATACCAAATTTGTTATCACGCAGACCAGTCGAAATGTAAGGGTGCGTTTTTGCGTCTACATCAGGGTTAATTCGTAGAGAAATCGGTGCAACCACACCTAGCTCACCCGCAACTTTGTTCAAGCGCTCAAGCTCAGGTTCTGATTCCACGTTGAAGCATTTAATGCCCAGCTCCAGTGCGCGTTTCATCTCTGCTGGCGTTTTACCAACACCCGAGAACACCACCTTCTTCGCATCACCGCCTGCCGCGATAACACGCTCAAGCTCACCACCCGATACAATATCAAAGCCTGAACCCAAACGAGCGAGTGCATTCAATACGCCAAGGTTAGAGTTTGCTTTTACTGCGTAACAAACAAGATGAGGATGCTGACCCACAGCGCTATCAAACGCATTCCAGTGACGCTCCAGCGTCGCACGTGAGTAAACATAAAGAGGAGTGCCATGTTGCTCGGCAAGTGCTTGGAGTGAGACGTCTTCGGCCCAAAGCTGGCCATCATCCTGATAGTTGAAGTAATCCAAAATTCGCTTCCCTTAATTAATTCGACTGCTAAACCCTAAATGTATGATGCTATAAATTCGTTATTGTGATTGCTCATTCTTCTGAGCATCATCTGGAATGTAAAGGTCTCCCGACTGCCCACAACCGGCTAAGGTCGCAGCCATCATCACAAACAACACAGTAAGTAGTTTTTTCATTTCGCATATCGTGATTATTGATTCAATGCCCCCTATAATCGCACCACACTCAGGAAAAGCAATAGGATAGACGGATGAACGATACTGAATTTCATCAACTGGTGGATGCGCAGATGCAAATCATCGAAGAATCCATCGATGAATCAGGCGCAGACATTGATTACGAAGTGTCTGGTAATGTAATGACATTGGAGTTTGAAGACCGTAGCCAAATCATCATTAACCGCCAAGAGCCAATGCATGAGATTTGGTTAGCATCGAAGTCGGGTGGCTTCCACTTCAAGCTTATCGATAACAAATGGACCTGCTCTAAGACGGGCATGGAACTATTTGCAATGGTAAAAGAAGAGTGTGAAAAGCACGCTGGTGAAGCGATCGATTGGGTATAAGCCAATAGTATTCTAGTAAGCCAGAAATAAAAAAGAGCACCCTGTGCTCTTTTTCATTTTTACACGTTCACCGCTTTGGTTGGGCGAGTTGGCGTACAACCATCATTGCGATAAGGGATAATGTAGGTATTCCCTTCTTCCGGATGAATGATTTGGTAGTACTGCGGCAAGTTAAAGTTAATAAACTTCGACGAGACACGACTGTCATCTTTTACCGAGGTATAGAAGCTGTTCACCGACGCAATCATTTCATCTTTCGAACCGCTAAATTGATGGTAAACCTCAACTTGGTTTGACTCATCCAATACATAGATATTGAAGCCATCATCGGTGTCTTCAAAGAAAAACTGCACCAAACCTTCACTGGCAAAGCCATCTACCACTTCTGGCAGTTGGTACTCTTGCTCACGATCTAGCATCAACAGCGGTGAGCCTTTCAACTTGTTGGTTGAAATACTGCGGTAGAAATCGACTGAGTTTTCTAACTTCTGTACCGATACGCCACGACGTTCGAAGAACAAACCATAAGTTTGATTCCCAAGACGCATCGCTTTAAAGCGACGACGCTTCTCTTGCTCAACCGGCTTCAAACGTAAGTCAATGCACTCAGCTAATAATTGGTAAACCATATTGCGCATCACACCACGCATGTTCTTCGCGTAACAGAACACGTCAACCGACTCTGGCGGGATCGCATCTTGGTGCATTTTGCCCAGAATCGTCTTCAGCGCATCCAGCATTGCGGTTTCGCCTTTGAAATGCAGTGTACGCACTTCATGCCATGAATTACGGTAAACCAAATCAACACTGCCAACTAAGTTGACTTGCTCAGGACCAAAGCTAAAGATGTCTGTATTCTTCACATCAACTTTCAGTGAACGACCGGACAATGCTGCCGTCGGGTCATTTTCGAAGTTGATGAACATTGCCATTTGGCTGATCTCACACGGGCTCGCTAATGCTTGCATGGTTGGACGACGCTTACGCAACGAGAAGGTGTTACGCAAGTCACTCACCATTTGGTAGAACTTATCAATGTCTAACTGAGCTTCACGCACCACCGCGTGTAAACGTGTCGACTCAGTAATCAAACCATTGAAGAACGCCCAAGAAACCAGCTTGCTCAAGTATTCGTGATGCTCAAGGCAAGGTTGACCAAGAATGCGGTGCGCAATCAATGGTTGCTTGTACAAGTACCAACCGGATTTGTTTACGCTGCCTTCTTTTACTTCAATGAAGCTCAAGTCGGGTTCGTGCAAATCTGGTGAGATCTGCGGGTTAAGCAAGGTAACTTTACCCGGCAACACTTCGAATGCCGCGTACAATTTACGTGCGAGGATACTGATATCTTGCGGGCTGATCGCCGAAGTAATGTCGTTACGGCGCGCAAACTGGATCAAGTTACGGTAGCTTTGCATCAAAGCATCCAGCAGTGCATGGTGCACTACTTTCACTTGCTCTACTTTCCAGTTACGGCGATCGTCGAGCTCCGCCAATACCGATGCATCCCAATCCCATTTCGCAGTCATGTCGCTCAAAGCTTCACGACGCCAGGCCACAGAGCCGACATCTGGCTCGCGAGACAGTTTTTCATGGGTTTTAAGATAGAAACAGCGGCGAACTAAATCCAAACGTGTGTCATCTTGGATTCGCTCTAGGTAACGCGTTACTTTCTCTAGCATCAAGTAGTACGCATCCATGCCGTACAAGTCAGGCTCGTGGGCAAAGAAGCGACGCTTGGTGTCGATACTAAGAAGTTGTGTGTGCGGGTATTCCCACGAGTAAGCTTCAAGCAAGATCGCTTTCAACACGGATTTGTAAGGGGAATCGATACTCTTATACAGCTGCCATAAGTTCGAGCCGAAGTACTCTTCAGCAGGAATGCGGTTAAGCTGACCAAAGTTGATCCACTCATCACAGTTGATATAGCCATCTTTACAAAGCTGTGCAACGTACTCGTCGTAACACTCTTCCATTTCTGGCGGCACGATTTGCCACAACAAACGCTGTCCAGCTAGACGTACCGCAGAACGGTAGAATTCATCCAACAATAAAAGATGCTGAGAAGAACCACAGTTATCACCGGTCATCTCTTCTGAATGATTACTACGGAAACGCTCTTCATCCATCAAGAAGAAGTTCGCCTCCACACCTTGGCTTTGCGCCCAATCAGTGATCAGCAAACATTTATTGGTAAGCAGCTCACGCTGGTCGTTATCCATCTCCGGCGAGATACACACCCAGATATCCAAATCACTTGAGGTACTTTGACCAATAGAAGAGGTACTGCCCATGGTGTACAAGCCAAGGATGGCAGGTTGCTCAGCAGTTTCGAGCGGCTGACCAATCGTCAATTGAGTGTCTTCAAGGAATTGTTGCTGGAGTTGATTCAACTCAAAGCCAAACACACCATAAGGTACATCGGCATCATAATAGCCCGGAATCACAGGGTGGTTGTAGTTCAACAAGGCAGGAATCAAGTGGAATACTTGCTGGCTTTGCGAATCCATAAGCGCCAGCGCGCGATCAATACGCTGCTGGTTTAGATTATCTAATCGCTGAATAAGTTTTTGGGTGTAAGCCTGCAAGGGAAGTTCCTTGGTTGAACAATCACGAAATTTGCTGATGTTTTAAACCAAAACGGCTTAAAAACGTGATCAATTTAACACTTTCATCAGGGTTGGTAAAGATTTCCACCCGCAAATAGTTGTGGTCTAAAAACCCCACACTAGTCGCAAAAATTGATAGCGCCGTAGTGTCGCTTGTATTCGCCTATAACTAATAATAGTCCTTAGTCTAAATGAGAATCTAGTCACACTATTTTCATAACGTTGTGTAATTCCATTTATGACCCCTAGAGAAGCCTAACTAACATTAAGACTTTCACGCGTTGAGTGGTAGGATTAAGCAAAACTAAAACAGCATTGAGAAGACCATGACACAATCTACGCCAATTCGCATTGCAACACGAAAAAGCCCACTTGCCCTATGGCAAGCCTACTATGTAAAAGATGCCCTTCAAGCCGCTCATCCTGGCCTTGAAGTGGAGCTGGTTACTATGGTGACCAAAGGCGACATCATTTTGGATACGCCGCTAGCAAAAGTCGGTGGTAAAGGCTTGTTCGTTAAAGAGCTGGAAGTGGCAATGCTTGAAGGTCGCGCAGACCTTGCGGTGCACTCAATGAAAGATGTACCAGTAGACTTCCCTGAAGGTCTTGGCTTGGTGACGATTTGTGAACGTGAAGACCCACGTGATGCATTCGTATCAAACACTTACAACAACATTGATGAGCTACCGCAAGGCGCGGTTGTTGGTACTTGTAGCTTACGTCGTCAGTGTCAGTTGAAAGAATACCGCCCAGACCTGATCATCAAAGAGCTACGCGGTAATGTTGGTACGCGTCTAGGTAAGCTAGATGCAGGTGAATACGACGCGATCATTCTTGCAGCAGCAGGTCTGAAGCGCCTTGAGCTAGAAGAGCGCATTCGCAGCTTTATCGAACCAGAACAATCACTGCCAGCAGTAGGCCAAGGCGCGGTAGGCATTGAGTGCCGTGTGGATGACGAACGCCTACTAAAACTGCTTGAGCCACTAAATCACCAAGATACGGCAGATCGCGTGCGCTGTGAGCGCGCAATGAACCTCACTCTTGAGGGCGGTTGTCAGGTACCAATCGGCAGCTACTCACTGCTTGATGGCGACAACATCTGGCTTCGCGCACTGGTTGGTGAACCAGACGGTAGCCTAATTGTACGTGGTGAAATTCGTGGTCACCGCAACGATGCCGAAGCACTAGGCGTTCAACTTGCTAACGAGCTACTTGAAAACGGTGCGCGCGACATCCTAACCAAACTGTACGCAGACAACGAATAATCATGACAGTGTTGGTCACTCGTCCGGGAGAGCAAGGCATGGCGCTTTGCTCTCTGCTCGAAAGGCACGGCATAACTGCAATTCATCATCCACTGATCGACATCGTCGCCGATCTCAGCGACACACAACTCTCCAAATACATTGAAAGTGCTCAAATAATCATTGCGGTAAGCCAACATGCGGTGCAATGCGCAGAGCAAATCTTGCGAAACCACGCTAAATCATGGTCTAAGCAAGCTATATACCTTGCCGTTGGTCAAAAAACCGCACACTATTTGAGCAAATGTACCCAACAAAAAGTACACTATCCACAAGTCAGTGATAGTGAGCACTTGTTGCAGCTTCCCGAATTAGACAATGTAGATAAACAAACCGTTCTTATTCTTCGCGGTAACGGTGGAAGAGAGCTGATAAAAGATGCATTGGTGAGACGTGGAGCAAAAGTTCACTATTGTGAGACTTATAAGAGAGAATTTATCCCATTCGATCCAGTAAGCTGTGTCTCACAATGGAAAACCCAGCAAATCAACCAGATCATCATCACCAGTGGTGAACAACTGGATTATTTGTGTCGCCAATTGTCGCCAGAGCAATTGGCTTGGCTTAATCAACAAGAGTTGTATATCCCCAGTCAGCGAATCGCTGACATCGCAATTCAACGGGGCTTCACTCAGGTCAGATGCACAGGAAGCGCATCCAACCAAGAATTACTGGCTGCTCTCCAGCCCTAGCTATACAGGATATAGGCATGACAAGTAAAAATAACGATCAAAAGAATAACGATAAAAACCTTTCCGAAGAAACCACATCGGCACCGCTAGCTGAAAAAGACACGCCTAAAAAGGAATCTGAATCGAGCAAAGCAGAATCAAAGCCTGCCGAACCAACCAAACCAACAGAGCCAAGCAAAGGTGAATTTGAAGAGAAGCAAGGTAAACGTGGCGTCAAGCTGGGTACCGTTGCAATCGTCTTGTCACTTATTTTTGGTGGTGGTCTGACTTACAAAATGCTCGAGCAGCAGTCTGAATACCAAACTCAGATTGCTCAGCTTCAAAACCAACTAGAGCAAGCTCAATCAGCAATGAAACAAGAGCTAAGCCAAGTAAAACAAGAGACAATTGAAAAAGCGACTACAGTCACTCACAAAGCAGAAGTGGTACTGGGTCAGCAGCAAAAGAGCATTGAAAGCCTGCAACTAGCAGTCGCTGACGTAAAAGGCCGTCGTCCAAACGACTGGTTACTAGCAGAAGCTGACTACCTAGTAAAACTCGCTGGTCGTAAGTTGTTCCTAGAGCACGATGTAGAAAGCGCGACTCAATTGATGGAAAGTGCAGACCAACGCATCGCCGCACTAAACGATCCAAGTTTAGTTGGGCTTCGTAAAGCAATGGCAAACGACATTACTAAGCTACGTGTTGTTCCTTTGGTAGACCGTGATGGCTTGGTATTACGCCTAACTGCGCTACAGCAACAGGTAGATAAACTACCTCTAGCGAATGCCTTGCTACCAGAGGCGGCAGCAGTCGAAAAACAAGAAGTCTCAGAAGACATTGCTAACTGGCAAGATAACCTGATGACGTCATTGAAAGATTTCTCAGAAAACTTCATCACCTTCCGTACTCGCGATGGTAACGTGATTCCTCTATTGTCCCCACAGCAACACTTCTACTTGAAAGAAAACATCAAAGCGAAGCTAGAGACAGCAATCAAAGCGGTATACCAAGAGCAAGGTGAGATCTACACCACCTCGTTGGAAACAGCGGATAAATGGGCCATGGCATTCTTCAACCAAGACGACAACTCGGTTAAAGAATTCAACAAGACACTGAGCCAACTGAGCAAGCAAGACATTCAAGTCGAATACCCTGCGAAGCTAGAAAGCCAAAACCAACTCTCAGATGTGATTCGTGAACGCCTACGTCGTGAAGTGACCACGATGACAGGTACGGAGGATAAGTAATGGTTCGTCTTATTTTCCTATTTGTAGTTCTTGGTGCTGGCTTATTCGTTGGCACGCAGTTCTCAGGTCAGCAAGGTTATGTCCTGATTTCAATCGCGAACAAAACCATTGAGATGAGCGTAACCACGCTAGTGATCTTCGTAATTGCAGCGTTGGCAGCACTGTTCTTCCTAGAGTACGTGCTCAAGAAACTGGTTTACGCAAGCTCAAGCACCTGGAACTACTTCAGCGTGCGTAAAATGCGCCGCTCTCGTCGCTACACCAACGAAGGCATCATCAAGCTACTTGAAGGTGACTGGAAAGGTGCCGAGAAGAAAGTGACACGCTGGGCAAATCACCACGACATGCCTCTTCTATGCTACCTAGTGGCTTCAGAGGCTGCACAAGGTCAAGGTGACAAAGCCAAGCGTGACCAGTACCTAGAACTGGCAAGCCAGCAAGAGAATGCGCACCTAGCAGTAGAGCTGACTCGTGCGAAACAGTTCATTCGCGATAACGAATTCGAATCTGCATTCGATACTCTGCAAGCGCTGAAAGGTCAGTACGCGAATAACTCGATCGTTCTTAACCTGCTAAAAACCACTTACATGCAGCTTAAGCTATGGCAACCACTGATCGATCTGATGCCTCAGCTAACCAAAGCCAAGCTGGTAACAGAAGAAGAGCAAGCGGAACTGATTCAGAAGGCACAGTGTGGCTTACTACACGAAGTCGCCCAGCAACAAGGTAGCGAAGGACTGATCTCACACTGGAACGGTCTGCCACGCAAAGTAAAACAAGATACTCACCTCATTGCTTGCTTCGCACGAGAACTCATTTCACGTAAAGCAGATTCTGAAGCCTTCACGGTTATCAAAGAAGCACTGAAGAAACACCCAACACCTGAACTATACCGACTACTGCCTGAGCTAAATTTGTCAGACAGCCACCCTGTAGTTGTATTCTTAGAAGGTGTATTAAAGCGTGAATCGGATAATGCCGCTGCTCATAGTGCTTTAGGACACTTCCTATTCCGACAAGAAAAATGGCAAGAAGCACAACAACAGTTCGAGGTTGCTCTGAAGCTCCACTCAGACGTCTCTGACTATGCTTTCCTCGCAGACACACTAGAGAAGCAAAACCTGACTAAAGCGGCTCACGAGGTCTCTCGTAAAGCACTAACGCTAGTTCAAAACAACTAAGCGATTCAGAAAGTAGAAAGTAGAAAGTAGAAAGCCGACAGTAAACTGTCGGCTTTTTTATTGCCTGTAATTCCTCACGCCCTATCATCGTAACGACAGACTCTCCAAAAGCTATTACCTCTCTTATCACTTAAGCCTGATTAGGAACAAACGCCAAAGCTTCTGTAGTTCACTCCAAACTACAACTCTTCATCTCATCAAAAGCCACGTGAAACAACCTCAATCATTTTCTACAAAGCAGAGCGATTGAACCTGAATGGCGAGTAAGACAGCTCTTCTGTTAACAGAAACACTGAGCCGATAGAGATAGAAAGGGTAAGGGACAGGCTTAATAACTTTTAGTGGAGGACAAAGCTATGAGTTCCTATAACCCTATAAAGTGAGGACAACAGAAAGCCTCAAGGTACGGCTTAACACTGGACTACTCATTAGGTGGAGAGCAGAGGTGCTTAGTTTGGAGCAATGTTCGCTAGGAGGTTGATTCAAATCACTTCGCCGATTTGCAAGTATCAGAAACGACGAAAGCCCGTTGAATTGTCAACGGGCTTTCTATGTAGTGACAGAGAATCGGGATTTAGTAAATCCCTATCATTTCATAGCTCGTGTAGAAATAAAAAAAGCCTCGCTATTTCTAGCGAGGCTTCTTAATAGTGGCGGAGAGATAGGGATTTGAACCCTAGATACGCTATTAACGTATGCCGGTTTTCAAGACCGGTGCTTTCAACCACTCAGCCAT
This sequence comes from Vibrio sp. D401a, assembly GCF_030248515.1. Taxonomy (NCBI): domain Bacteria; kingdom Pseudomonadati; phylum Pseudomonadota; class Gammaproteobacteria; order Vibrionales; family Vibrionaceae; genus Vibrio; species Vibrio sp. D401a. The sequence goes on from NZ_JAHGAI010000059.1 coordinate 32,276, forward strand.
CTCTCCACAAATTGTTACTAAAATTTAGTCTTACTTAAATAATGCTAAATTTCAGTTTTGCCTTTAGATTTATCCAAAAGCGATATTAAAGCCTG
>NZ_JAHGAI010000006.1:0-180205 GCF_030248515.1 Vibrio sp. D401a
CGGACCATACATTTTTGTTTGTTCTAGTTCGCTAACGAAAAGATTACGCCAATGGCGAGTTCTCACAATACTTCTGGTCATCCACCGTCAGTGTTTGCTTGCTCGCTTGGCTTAAGTGATAGTGCACTAACATCAACAAATCATGAGCGTAGAAGAGCTCAAAAGCATCTTCACCATTTTGGCGACAGATTGCCTCACAGCGATCAGCGTGTACTTTGGCTTTGAGTGGTTGTCCTGCTTTAAGTAGGCTCATGGCTAAGCGATATTCTGCGCGCTCTTCTTGCATCCAACCACCAGCAACCTTCCAATACTCAAGTGCCAGTGTCGCCGCTTCTAACATGTGTTCTATTTGCGCTTCAGAGCGCGCCTCAAGCTCTTCATATTGGCAAGCAAGGTTGTTACCCGTAATGGCAATCGAGCGCGCTAACGGCTCTACAACCTTGTCTGACTCTAGACCAGCAGCTGCATTCACTAACCATGTGCTCGCTTGCTCTAGCTCATTCATCGCCGATAGCTCGTTGGCAATCTGAGCAAACACGCGGCGCTGGTCGACATCGTCTAAATCAGCGATGTGGTCCGTATTTCGGTCAATAAAATACTGCGCTACCGCTTTAGCTCTCTGGCGTGCCAAACATTGAGTTGCAACGCCGTTTTCGAGTTTATCTAAACTAGTAAGAAACTGCTTTGGATCGTGTAAATGACCAATGGAAGTGTGCAGCATCAAGGATAAGATGCGCTCAGCATGGTTAGTGTCTTCCACCTCGCTAAGCGCTTGTTCTAATTGAGTGTATGTTTGTTGTGGCTGCGCTTCATGCTGCTGCCAACTTTGGTTTATGAATGCATCAAAATCCGTTTTGAAAGACATGTCCTTATTATCCTTTTTCATTGCTCTGGATTGCTTATTAGCTCAACAACCCTACACAAAATCGAAGCAAATAAGGTAAACCTTGCCGGATTCTGAGAATGGCCTCACTTAAAGTGGTGAGCCCTTCTCCAATGCCAATAATCGCTGTTTGCGCTCTACCCCGCCCGCATAGCCTGTGAGCTTGCCACTTTTGCCAATCACACGATGGCAAGGCACCACAATCGAGATTGGGTTTTTACCATTCGCCAGCCCCACCGCGCGTACCGCTTTCGGATTACCGATGGCATTCGCCAGATCTTGGTAACTCCATGTTTCACCATAAGGAATGGTCGTTAGTGCATGCCACACTTGAGTTTGGAAATCCGTACCTGTCGCTGCAAGGGGTAAGTCAAATTCGTTACGCAGCCCAGCAAAGTATTCTTCCAATTGAGTAACAGTCTGGCTGAGCACCGCATGTTGATCATCACGCTCTCCCAAATCGTCTGGTTTGGTGGTACAGGTTTCAAACCAAATTCCCAGCAAACCTTGCTCATTGGCTTGAATGGTCACAGCGCCTAACGGACTTGGCATTACCGTATAAAGTGATTTCATGATTGATTCCATAAGTGAAAAGTCGCGTAACTGCCCCAAGGCGACGCAGTATGAGCATTCAATGACGGATAGTTTGGCATGGCTTTCTTCACCACCAAGTCTTTATCTAAAAAACAATTAGGCTGAGATTGGCCACGCAATTGCGCATAGCTCACCGTCCACGGACCAATGCCTTTTAATTCCAGCCATTGCTGCGGATCAGCTTCTGGATTCTGCTGCATGTACTGAGCAAATCGCACCAATGTGTCTTTACGACTTTGCGGCATGCGCAAAAAACTGACATCGGCACAGGCAATTGCTTCTGGCGTTGGGAAGTGACGTACTTGCTGGTCGTTGCTGAGCGTTTCTACCAACAAATTAAGCTGCCCAATCGCCGCTTTGACCGATACTTGCTGCCCTAACACAGCACGAACTCCGGCTTCCCATGCACTCCACACGCCTGGAATACGAATACCCTGTGTTTTGACTAATCCCGGCGCAATGTATTCAAGGTGCTGCTCCACCGTACAGATATCCGCGTCGAGGTCGAACATACGACGCACACCAGCCACGAGACTCAGCAGCTTGGTTACGTCTTCAATATCAAACTCCATCTCAAGGTAACCTTCGCCCTGAGTGACCTTGAATCGCGCCTGACAGCCATCCAGAGAAACGTTGCGCAGGTATGCATCTTCAGTAACTTGCTCCACTCCCTCAATTGCACGTAAGCGATAAAAATCAAGCATATGTTGCCAATTCAACGCACCGCGATAAGGCAATACAATTCGATTCGTCTCCATGCCATCAAACTCTTTTCGGCGTATTTGAGATGGCGTTAGTTGCAAGATTTTTTGAAACGCATCATTGAAACGTCGCGTACTATTAAACCCCGCGGCAAACCCAATTTCAGAGACTGACATGGAGCTCGAGTGTAGCAACTGCTTGGCAAACATCAGTTGTTGGTATTGAGCGTATTGCTTGGGTGACATTCCAAGATATTGCTCGAACAGCATGCGCAAATAACGATCTGAGATCCCTAGGCGCTTCGATAATGCAGCAAGGGACTGGTTCTGCAATTCTCCGCGATCGATCATTGTGATCGCGCGTTGAAATGTTGTCTCGACACCTTTCCACGCCCAAGAGCCTGGGGCGCTATCGGGTCGGCATCGCAAACAAGGGCGATACCCAGCCTTCAAAGCTTGAGTTTTATCGGTGAAATACTCGACATTTTCTTCTTTCGGTAAGTTGGCAGGACAGATAGGGCGACAAAAGATGCCGGTGGTTTTCACTGCAATGTAAAAGCGTCCGTCAAAACGACTGTCTCGTGCCATACGCGCTCTCTGGCACTGCTCCCTGGTTAAAGAAGCGTATGGATTGATGGTCATATTAGTGTTCCCTTTTCATCCTTCATTTAGAACCAACATTAGGGCTCAATCAGTACACATACATTGTAGATTGCAATGCAGAATGAGGTTAGCCATTTTCGGAACTCAATAATGAGAAAATGTGGCATTAGTCAATTTGTGCACTAAGGTTAGGTAAGAACAACACAACAACGTCGGCTAAAGGGAATTGGCATGGACTTACATACGTGCGTGATTGTACTTAGAAATCACAAGGTTATTACTAGCAGATCGGTGGAACACTCTATAGGCATTATTGAGCGTGACTCGGATAATGAAATTTCAGAAATTCAAATTAATACAACTGATGGCACCAGCATAAGGACTTATCACTACAATTGTGTGGAAGATTCACTCGAAAGTTTAATGAACCTGTAATTACTCCTATCTCCCTTGTAATGGCAAAAGAGCACAATTTATTGTGCTCTTTTTTTTGTCGTTCATCTACCTGACTTAATAGCGCAGCACTGGATGCATTCTGCCGTAACTCTAGGTTCAGGAAGAGCCAAATAAAAAGCTCTCGGTTTTATACCAAGAGCTTTTCTTAATCTCACTTAGAAGATGACAAATCATCTCTACTCGTCGACAGGAATGTCTGCGATTTGCTGCAAGCTATACGCGGTGAGAGGGTCGATGTCTTTAACCAGTTCTTCAACCTGTTTAATCGCCTCTACAGACGTGCTAGCTTTGCGATAACTCAAATAGATAGGGCGGTACCAATCTTCTACGCCAGACACCTTGTAGAGCTGCCCGCTTGCGATAAATGGCTCAACCAAAGATGCTGGTAGGTATGCGCTACCACCTTTCTCTAAAACGAAGTCTAATGCGATACGAGCGGTAGAAGTGCGAAGGTAAGGGGCAGGGATTTTTGGGTGACGTTCCGCATGCTCAGAAGCGAAGCGTGTACCCCAATCCACATACACGTATTTTTTACCAAATACGGTATCAAGAGAATCAGGCTCGGTAGAAACTAACACAAGCACCACATCCGCTACTTTTTTGCAGTTGAGCTCATCCGCTTTGATTTGGTCAAAGGCAAACGCCATATCGAGAGTACGCTCTAAAAGACTGCGGCTGAGCATTTCACGACCCATGACTTCCGCCATAAAGCCATAACCACTGAACGAGTCTGTTACCACACTCAAGCAATTTTGCAGGTAAGCATCCCAAATGTTCGGCGTACCACCCATAGTGAGCTGTAATGCTTTACCATCTTCAAGGGATAATTCGAGCTTAGCTTGCTGTAAAGTGGTGACCATCACCTCTGCATAGCCGATCAAACGCTCGCCTGCAGACGTCAACTTTATGTTATTTCGATCACGAATAAACAACTGCGTATCGAAATAACTTTCGAGTTGTTTGATGCGTGCGCTTACTGCGGCTTGAGTAATGTATAAGTTCTCAGCAGCTCGTCCGAAGTGACGAACCTTTGCCAGCTCTAAAAATGTTCGAAAGACCTTTACATCCATAAACCATCTCCTGGTCAATATAAAACCAGATTAACAACTAATTAAAATTTTGACGACAAAAAAGTTTTGTTTTTCTTTTGTTAGCTTTGCGCCTAATTTCGCCGTAATTCATCACATTCATCAATAACGGTTACAGAGGCTGTTGATATGTCTGACACTGAATTTCGTCATGGCAAAAAACGTTTTTACGACAACGTAAAATTTCCGCGCGGCTTTGCAAAGTCTGGCGATTTTACTCTCTCAGAAGAGGAAATCCTAACAATTTATGGGGATACTATGCTTGGCCTAGAGTCAGGCGAGTTGACACCTGAGAACTCCGAAGAAAAACACTTCGTGAAAGTTCTAGAAAACCCAGGCAAAGCGAAAACAAAAATCGAACGCACTTGGTTGAAGTACGTCCAACTGGCTCGTGGTCGCAAACGCTTTCACACGCTAAACGGCCGCAACAAACCAGAAGCGTCAGATGACTATGCAGAAGAGAGCTTAGCAGAAGACGATTAATTCCAGCCCCTCTCCAAGCGTTCACGCTTGGATGAGTCAAAGAAAAGCCCTTAAGTAATTTCTTTAAGGGCTTTTTCAACTCAATAAGCTCACTTCCCACTATTTGGCCAGCATTGCAACCTTCTTCAGGAAGCTGTCTTTTAGGTGTTCTTGGTCATACTCCAAGTGATAGGTGTTATGGAATCCCACTTTCAATTCCACGCCATTCCCTCGCATAAAAACGTTGTAGCCATCATAATCAGAGAATGCTTCAACCCCTTCATATATTTTACCGAATTCCGTTGGCGTGCCTTTGTTCATGACACATTCATATGCTTGCAGCACTTTGGTGGCGTCTAGTTCATTTCTCATTGCGATTTTCCTCAGCAATAAACTCGATTTAAGTATGGTTAAAGAAAAAACACCGTGCCACACCATAGGTTGCGTAAGATCATAACTTCCGCATTTTCTTGTTACTTTATCTTACAGAACAACCCTCTATTCAACGTATCAGTTACATGAAAAACTTAATTTCAGTCATAAATTTTAAACACTAAACAGCTAGTCTAGCGACACAAACGCCTTCTATGTAAGTGAGCTATTATCGTAAGCAAACGTGAAAACTGCTGAGAAAAGCAACATTGATTAAAGAAAAAGCAAATTTTTGACCTAAAACAATAGCAGTTCGCCATTACTTATTTTATAATGCGAATTAATGTTTCAGGACATCTTAAATTCCAATAACTAGGGGCACAAAATGAGACTTATCCCGTTAGCTCAGGCAGCACAAGTAGGCAAGTGGGCAGCAGCACACATCGCTAAGCGTATTAACGACTTCAAACCAACTGCTGAGCGTCCATTCGTTCTGGGTCTACCTACTGGTGGCACTCCTCTAGCAACTTACAAAGCATTAATCGAACTTTACCAAGCTGGTGAAGTAAGCTTCGAACACGTTGTAACATTCAACATGGATGAATACATTGGTATCCCTGCGGATCACCCAGAATCATACCGTTCATTCATGTACAACAACTTCTTCAACCACGTAAACATCCAAGAAGCGAACATCAACCTTCTTAACGGTAACGCGGAAGATCATGAAGCGGAATGTCAGCGCTACGAAGACAAAATTAAGTCTTACGGCAAGATCAACCTATTCATGGGCGGCGTGGGTAACGACGGTCACATCGCATTCAACGAGCCAGCATCTTCTCTGTCTTCACGCACTCGCATCAAGACACTGACAGAAGACACTCGTATCGCGAACTCTCGTTTCTTCGATGGCGACATCAACCAAGTGCCTAAGTACGCACTGACTATCGGTGTTGGTACGCTACTAGACGCTGAAGAAATAATGATCCTAGTAACAGGTCACAACAAGGCACTTGCTCTAGAAGCAGCTGTAGAAGGCAGCGTAAACCACCTATGGACGGTTTCTGCACTTCAGCTTCACCCTAAAGCAGTGATCGTTTGTGATGAGCCTTCACAACAAGAACTTAAAGTGAAGACGGTTAAGTACTTCTCTGAACTAGAAGCGGAAAACATCAAAGGTTTCTAATCCTTCGGATGACGACCAAAGATAAACGCTGAATAGACAAAACCCGTGACTGCTCACGGGTTTTTCGTTTCTAGATAACTGTGCGGCTAATAGGCTTGAATACCAAACTGGCGCAGGCGTTTCGGTAGCACTTCATCTAACCTATCTACCTCACTCGCTTCAACTTCAATTAAGTTGAAATTGTGCTGTTTGTACACTGCACGAATCTTCTCTTGCTCCGCTTCTGACATCTCGCCGGTGTCACTACCCCAAAATTGCAAATAAACTTTGCCACTAGGCAGATAGAAATCACTGGTCACGTCTTGGGCAATTGGTAGTTGGCGTTCGTACGCATGCACTACGCCCGCTAAATATAACCAATTATCGATTAACAGCTCCCCTTTGGAGCGAACGTAATGCCCGTCTAAAGTGCGGTGTTTGGCTTCAAACTTTTGACGAAAGTTGGAAAGGGACTTGTCCGTGGAATGAGACTCGGCATCTTGCCCCAAAAACTCAATCACTGACTGCTTAAGGCGCTTGTTACGCAACACTATGTCATGCCACACCACAAAGGTATGATTCGATTCCTTATCGACACGCAAGTGACCCCCAGCACGTATGCCCGCTTCGGTCAGGCTCCAACCTTCGTCAGATTTGCTAATCCAACCTAACTCGCTTAACAACTGGTTCATGCGTTTGGCATTGAGTTTGAGCTTCTCGCCCAGTTGGGTAGCGCTGTAGGTTTTGCCAGAGGACGTCGCAAGCTCTATGTGCAAATTGGTTGGCCAAACGATGAACGGCCCAAATTTAGGGTGATCGACATACTCACCACCGTACTTAGTGCCCTCTTCGGTCAAAATCCAGTGGTCGTCTTTACGCACGATGTAACCCGCGCGTTTCAGATCAGAAAACAACAGCTTGGCTTCTATCTGGCGCATTTTTGCTAACGCCGATGTGGAAATTTTCTCTGACATAACGCGCTAACTCCTAAATATCGCGAATAAAGAACCCTAACTCTGACATTGCTACCCGTTAATCTTATCGTTCTATGAACAACATATGCATATTAACGCATTGATTTCATTGCTTGAAGTAAGAATAGAGGTATTCACTTGCCAAATCAAAAAAGCCAGTCTCTCGGGACTGGCTTTTGTTTTGTGGAGCGTAGCTGATTACTTAATAAAAGAAATACAGCCTTGCAGAATCACTAGGTTAACGATATCGATAAAGAACGCGCCAACGATAGGCACCACCATAAAGGCTTGTGGTGATGGACCAAAGCGGTTAACGATAGAGCCCATGTTCATGACTGCCGTTGGGGTTGCGCCCAGACCAAAGCCACAGTGACCACTTGCGATAACCGCTGCATCGTAGTTGCTGCCCATCACACGGAATGTCACGTAGTAAGCGAAAACCGCCAGAATCACCGATTGCACCGCCAAAATGATGAGGAACGGGATTGCTAAGTCGAAGATGTTCCATAGTTTTAGACTCATTAGCGCCATCGCTAGGAACAGAGACAGCGAAACCGTACCAAGAATATCGACCGTCTCAACATCCACTTTGCGAACTTTGGTCACTTCCATGATGTTGGTGATCACCACACCGATAAACAGTGCGTAAACGAAATCTGGAATCATCAACCATTTGATGCCAAAGCTGCTCACCCAACCTTCTAAGTAGCCAGCACCAGTGACACACAGCAGGATGATCGACAAGCTCTCGACCACTTTTTTCGCGGTTACGCGGTCTTCTTCGTGCTCGTTGTAGGTCACCAATTCAGGGAAACGTTCGTGAGTTTGGTTAGTACGCCCGTATTCAGATTCAAGGTTACGTTTATCGATCAAGCGCTGCGCTACTGGGCTGCCAATGATGCCACCAATCACCAAACCAAAGGTAGCGGATGCCATTGCCACTTCTAAAACGTTGTGCAAGCCGTACATGTCTTGGAAGGTTTGTGACCATGCTGCGCCCGTACCGTGACCACCAGACAGCGTAATCGAACCTGCAATCAAGCCCATTAGCGGGTCTAAGCCGAGCGCCGTTGCCAAGGAGACACCGACCGCATTTTGGATAAGGATGTACACCGATGCTACAGCTAAGAAGATAAATACCTTAGCGCCGCCTTTAATCAACTGGGTGTAGTTCGCTGCTAAGCCAACGGTAGCGAAGAACATCAACATGAAAGTGTTTTGCAGCGGTAAATCGAAAACTAAATCCACGCCATTGAAATGCATCGCGGTGATCGCACATGCGACAATCAAACCACCCACAATTGGCTCGGGAATATTGAATTTCTTTAAGATCGGTAATTTAGCGTTAACGAATTGTCCCAAGAACAACACACAAATAGCGACGAGAAACGACTCTTGTGGACCGACAGAAATGACCTGATTCATAAAACCTCTTTGCCTCCTTTTTCTCATCCTTTGAGTAACAACTCGCAGGTTGAGCGGTATTTAGGCAGGTCAGAGTGCCTACTGAACGTGTGGTTTTCTAGGGTCCAAACCCACTAGATTCTCATTAAATAAGAAAGCAATAACTCGAATATTCACCCAATTCTCACTCAATGAAAAAACACACTTTTTCACCAAGTTTTGTGGCGCAATTTTCTCGTTTTTTCGCACTTCTCAACTTATGAGAAGTGATCAATTTTTTGCCAATCTTTGAGGGCTAAAACGTATGCGATTGCGTGCAAATTTTGCGTGAAACTCTGGTGCAAACTGTGTCGAATTTTCATCGACAAAAGTGATTGAGAAAACAGCGCAAGAAGATTGGCGCTTTCTATCCCATCGCCAAGGTGTTATACGTATATATAACACCAACTCAGCCAAGGAAACCAATCATGACGCATTGGCATGATCGCCAACCGATTTTCCGTCAGTTGGCTGACCAGATCACCCAGCAAATATTGCAAGGCATCTGGCAAGAGGGCGAAGCTTTGCCTTCGGTACGCAGTGTCTCTGCGGATATGAAGATCAACCACCTGACAGTCATGAAGGGCTATCAGTTATTGGTTGATGAAGGATTGATTGAGAAGAAACGTGGGCAAGGCATGTTTGTCGCCCAAGGTGCAAAAAAACAGCTGCTTGCTGATGAAAAAGCCCGTTTCCTTGAACAACAAATTCCGCAGATCGCCGACACATTACAACGTCTGGATATGTCACTTGATGAATTTATCCAACAAATCCAAACACATATTGAAGGTGATCAATGAGCGCATTAGTCAGTGTAAAACACGTCTCCAAGCAATATCGTCAGCAGGGTGAAGCGCTGCATGACGTGAGCTTTGATCTACAAGCGGGTCAAGTGCTTGGCTTGCTAGGTCATAACGGTGCGGGTAAATCGACTCTCATTAACGCCCTACTCGGTGCACACGAATATCAGGGCACCATTCGTATCAACGGCTTTGAGCCAATCATGCAACGCGACAAAATCATGCAGAGCTTGTCTTACATCTCGGATGTGAACGTGTTGCCAAACTGGATGACCGTTGCTCAGCTGCTCGATTACACCGAGGGCGTACACCCAGGTTTCAATCGCAGCAAAGCCGATGCCATGCTTCGTCAAACCGACATCAAGCCGCGTGCGCGTATCAAATCCCTATCGAAAGGCATGAAGGTGCAATTGCACTTGGCCGTTGTCATCGCAACCAATACACAGATTCTGATTCTGGACGAGCCAACGCTTGGCTTGGATTTGGTTTATCGCGATACCTTCTACCGTCATTTGCTGGAATGGTTCCACGATGGCGAGCGTGTGTTGATCATAGCGAGCCATGAAGTATCGGAAATCGAACATCTACTGACGGACGTGCTGATCCTTAAACACGGTCGATCTGTTCTGCAAACCTCAATGGACTGCATCAGCGAAGATTACTTCATTCTCGATGCCAGTGATGAACATCGCGCGCAAATCGAAGCGCTGAAGCCACTGTCATCACAAAAAGGCTTGGGCACAACTAAATGGTTGCTGTCTTCCCAATACGCAGAGCAAGTTGCTGGGCTGGGTGATGTGTATGGCGTCAAGCTTGCGGATCTGTTCTTGGCATTGCAGAAGGAGGCAGCGTAATGAAATCGATTGTCGCGATGTTGCGTAAAGAATGGCTAGAGAACCCATTGGTTACACGCGTGCCGTTATTTATGTTTGCCTGTGGTGTGCTGCTGTTTGTCAGCTTGATGAGTAGCTCGACACTGCAACACAATATGTTCTTCCAAATGAGCTTTGGCGGTGATGTCAGTGACATCCACAAAGAACTAGGCGATGACGTCAACATGCTGATCACAGGTGGCATTGGTTTATTGTCTATCCTGCTTGGCACTCAATACTTCCCAAGAACGCTGCGTAAAGAGCGCTCAGAGGGCAGTATCATGTTTTGGCGCAGTATGCCTGTCAGTGACGTGAAAACCCATCTGGTGAAGCTGACGTTTGGTTTATTGGTGATTCCGTTAGTGTGTTCGGTATTGGTTTTCGCTGCGGACTTTATGCTGTGGATGTTGAATGTCTCAACGGACCACCAGTTGGCGTTATTGTATCGACAAGCATCACTGGGCTTCGTACTGCTGAACTGGGTTGAATTCTTGCTTCGAATGGTAGTGGCTGGCGTGTTGCTATTGCCGCTCGCACTAACCGCAATGGCAATCTCACAGAAAGTGAACTCCCCCTTGTTGGTCATCTTGATTGGTATTTACGCACTGCGATGGATGCCGATTGCAATGTTCAACTTCTATGATCTGGATGATTTCTTCTCAGCGATTTTCTACCTACCACTGCACGCGATTCTTGCGCCAAACCCGTTCAGCGCGATTCCAGATGCAGGTTGGATGAACGTTGGGATTTACGCTTTCATCGGTGTGCTTGCTTGGACAGCTAGCATCAAGTTCAGCCGCACCGTGAACTAACAAGCACAAGCACAAGCAAAACCACACATCAAAAGCGAGGTACTGTCCTCGCTTTTTCATTTTCAGCACCATCAATCTTCATTCTCTTTGCTTCAACGCAAAAATAATCAGCCTATAACAATAGCGCTTCGGCGTGGTTAAGTTCATAATCTCCCGCTTAATGCGCCTAGCGCTGTTATTAAGAATTTTTGAAAAGCAGAACATCAACCATGACCACCATGCCAACAGCCATTATTGGACTGTACAATCCAAAGAGTCCAACCAACGTTGGCGCTGTATTGCGAGCCGCAGGCTGCTACGACGCTGCGCAAGTTCGTTACAACGGCACACGCTACAGCCGCGCAGTCAAATTCCAGACCGACACCCAGAACTCACAAGAGCGCATTCAATTAGTGGAGATGGAAGACCTCACTGCTAATGTTGCCGACGATGTGGAAATCGTTTGTGTTGAGTTAGTGGTCGGTGCAACGGCGCTACCGCACTTCACTCATCCAGAGAACGCGATTTATGTGTTTGGGCCGGAGGACGGCTCACTGCCGCAAGAGATGGTCGATAAGGCGCATCACGTGGTGTACGTACCAACTCATGGTTGTATGAACCTAGCCGCGACGGTGAACGTTGTGCTTTACGATCGCATGGCGAAAACATTGGGGGTAATTGATGACCACCAGCAAGTTCTTGCTAATCGCGACAACAAGAACCGCTTGAAAATGAAAGCTTGCGTATAGACAGACGCAGCTCGTCGTTGGCAAACGCCAGATACAAAAAAGGTCACAGCAACACTGTGACCTTTTGTTTTATTTGGCGTCTTAATCTATCTAGCCAAGGAACGAAATGTAGCCTTGTAGAATGATCAAGTTAACGATGTCGATGAAGAAGGCACCAACAATCGGCACAACCATGAACGCCTGTGGTGATGGACCAAAGCGGTTTACGATAGAACCCATGTTCATTACCGCCGTTGGAGTAGCACCCAAACCGAAACCACAGTGACCACCTGCGATAACCGCAGCATCGTAGTTGCTGCCCATCACCTTGAACGTTACGTAGTAGGTGAAGATAGCCAGAATCACTGACTGCACGCCCAGAATCACCAAGAATGGGATCGCTAGGTCGAAGATGTTCCACAGTTTCAGACTCATCAGAGCCATAGCTAGGAACAGAGACAGCGACACCGTACCTAACATGTCGACTGTTTCGGCATCCAACTTACGAATCTTGGTCACTTCCAAGAAGTTAGTGATGATCACACCGATGAACAACGCGTAAACGAAGTCTGGAATCATCAGCCATTGAATGTCGTAAGTGCTCACCCATTGTTCTACGTACTTAGCGCCTGTTACACAGATCAATAGGAAGAACAGTTTCTCAACCACTTTTTTCGCGGTTACTTTGTCTTCTTCGTACTCGTTGTACGTCACCAACTCTGGGAATTTCTCGTGGGTTTTGGCATCTCGACCACCACGACCATACTCAGATTCAATGTTATTCTTTTCGACCAGACGCTGCGCAACCGGACTACCGATGATACCACCGATGATCAAACCGAATGTTGCTGACGCCATCGCGATTTCCAATACGTTATTCAAACCGTAAACGTCTTGGAAAGTTTGTGACCACGCCGCCCCCGTGCCGTGACCACCTGATAGAGTAATCGAACCAGCGATAAGCCCCATCAGCGGATCTAAACCCAATGCCGCTGCCAGTGAAACACCGACACCGTTTTGAATGATGATGTAGAACGACGCGACTGCTAAGAAGATAAAAACCTTCGCGCCCCCTTTCATTAACTGAGTGTAATTTGCTGCCAAACCAACGGTAGAGAAGAACATCAGCATGAATGTATTTTGCAACGGCAAGTCGAATTCCAAATCGATGCCGTTAAAATGAAGAGCAGTAATGATGCAGGCCACAATCAAGCCACCTACAATCGGCTCAGGTATGTTGAATTTCTTTAAGATCGGTAGTTTAGCATTAATAAAATGCCCCAAAAAAAGCACACTAATCGCAACCAAAAAGGATTCCAGTGCACCTACAGATATTAAATGATTCATATCGCCTCTTATTATTGTTCTCTTCATCCTCCGTAATGATTGAGTGTTAGTTTAAGCTCTGTTCAATAGCAAATTTTCTCGCCAAATTTTTCCGAAAATACTCAAAAGGTTGTGTTAAATGCGCCTTAGGCTAGTTTAAGGGACGGTCGTTAAGCGATGTTCTGATTTACGCGCTATTCGCAAGCCCTAAAATGTAAAAGGAGCCTGTTAAGCTCCTTCTTATCCTCTTCATAGACAAGCAAAAATGACTGCCTGTACGAGACGGATATCATGTTGTGAGTATTGTCCGAGTGACACTTTCTGAACCGCTATCGGGCTCCCTTACATAAACAGAAAGTGATCATCACTATCGAGCAAAGTTCCTTCCCGTCATAACGAATAGAGCGCCGAAATGGCGCCCTAACATTTGGGTTTGCTTGTATCCCATCGTAGTTTAAAAACTCTGACTCATGGAATTTTGAACGAGCCGAATCCAGGGAAATTCTCAAGCTTGCAACAAGCGTTCTCGTTACAACGGAGCGGGATTATAACATATCGCTGAAAATTTTCCTCATTTCAGTGTTATTCGCCACCTTCATAGTTTGCTTCCGCAACGATCAACTGTTCAATATTATTGCTACAGATGAAAGCACGAAGAGCCTCGAACTTAGCCTCGTTCCACGAATAGATTTTCAGATCAAGCAACTTATCAATAGTGTCTTGCTCGAAGCGAAGCTTAACAGGCTTTGCCGGAGATCCTGCGACCACGGTGTAAGGCGAGACATCTTTGGTCACAACGCTGTTTGCGGCAATCACTGCGCCTTCCCCAATGGTGACACCGGGCATGATCATCGCACGCATGCCAATCCAAACTGCGTCACCAATCACGGTATCGCCTTTGCCTTGGTAAGATTGCTCAACGTCATCAAGGAACGGATACAGGCAGAACCAGTCCGTCCTGTGATTATGGTTGCCGCCCATCAAAATGACCGCTTCAGCCGCGATACAAACGTAGTCACCAATGTAAAGCTGATCGATTTCCCACCTTGGCTGCCACGCTTTACTGACTTCATCGCCATGCAGATAGCGCACGACCGAATCTTCAAAGCCGTTATCCCAACAATCGCTGTAGTAACTGTGGGTGCCTTTGATGTGGATATTTTGGTTTTGCACCACTTGGTGCAGGTACTGAAATTTGGACCAGTGTTTTTTCATGGCAGTTACCTCAATAGAGTAAATGTATGCCACGGAACGATTTCTCGTGGCGTTGTTGCTGCGTTCTCAGTCAACGACGCCTATTGGATGCGGGGTTTCAGTAGTAATGGATTATTCATCAATGTGCCCTCCAGCGCGCACACTATAAAAAGCATGTATAATTTTCAAGTAAACCAAACAAATAACAAGATTCCGAAAATGAAAAGTCACTCTGCGTTTACCTCTCTGCTGCTGTTTGCTGCCACAGCGTCTGCGAGCGAAAACATTAAAATCGAATACCTCCCAACGGAAACGGCCGACGATCGCTTTGCTGCGCAAGTAATTGAAAACAGTGAAGTGAACGATATCTTTGTCCAGCTTTCTGATGATTATTTCCCGTTTGATCAAACATTAACGCTGACCTACGGTGGTGAAGATGGTCCGCTTTACGATCCAGAATCCCACACCATCCACATTCCCTACACCTTCTATCTAGAATCATTCAATTACTTTACCAACAACAAGTACCAAGAACGTTACGGTAAAGCACCGAAAACAGGCGCACTCGATACTTTGCTGCACACTTTATTGCACGAAGGTGGACACGCTTTCATTGCCGATCAAAACATTCCTGTATTGGGTAAAGAGGAAGATGCGGTCGATAACTTCGCCACCATCTTGCTGATTGATTACGTTGATGACGGTGCCGATGTGGCGATCAGTGCTGCGGACATGTTCGCATTCGAATCCGACGACAGACCGGACTACTACGATTTTGGCGAGTACATTGATGAGCACAGTTTCGATCTGCAGCGTTACTTCTCTACCCTGTGTCTGGTTTACGGCAGCGATCCTGAGCAATACAAAGCCTTACTCGATGAAGTAGAAAAAGACTACTTACGTGATCGCAAAGAGTTCTGCCAATTCAATTACGGCAACATCCGCGATAATTGGCTGCATTACTTGCAAGACAATGAACTAAAAGAAAAATAATTGCGTAAAAGGGATAAGAACAGCCAACAATGAGTTCAATCATGGCCAAACTGACCGTATTTTACGATGGCACTTGTCCCTTGTGCGCCAAAGAGATGAACGCACTAAAACAGCGCGATACCAAGCAGCAGATCAAAACCGTCGATATCTACAGCGACGCATTTGCTGATTATCCACAGATCGATCCTGAGCAAGCCAACACCATTTTGCACGCCCTCAACGAGAAGGACGAACTTCTGCTTGGGTTGGATGTAACTCATCGAGCATGGCAGTTGGTTGGTCGTGGTTGGTTATACGCTCCACTGCGTTGGCGCATTATCAAACCTATTGCAGACTGGCTTTACCTCAAATTTGCCAAAAACCGCTACCGCGTCTCCTACTGGTTAACGGGCACTTCTCGCTGCAATAACGGTTCGTGTTCACGTTAAATGTGATCGGTTACCAGTTTAGATAATACCTTAGTCTTAGATTTGCAATTTCCAATACTTCTCTCAGTTTAGTTCGGGTAGTCTTTAACCATAACAAGAACAAAATATGAACATAACAGTTGTGGGGACAAGCCCATAACACTGTATCGCAGAGCCGAGAAGTAAGGAAGTCTACATGAATCTAACCATAAGAAAGCGACTCTATATTCTTTCCATCATACCTGTTCTAACCATAGCCATAGGTATGATGTGGTTTACCTATTTACAAACCACCGCCTACAATAAACACGAAATTGAGCAGACACGAAGTCAGATGATGGAGATGAAAAAAGCCGAGCTCAAAAACTACGTCCAAATGGCGCGTTCCGCTGTCGAACCGCTACTCGCTCAAAACGCCTCACTTGAAGAAGCACTGCCTACCTTGAAACAGTTAGAGTTTGGTCAATCCGGCTACATCTTCGGTTACGATTCAAAAGGCGTGCGTGTCGTGGTGGGTAAAAACACTAAAGGCATCGGGGAAAACTTCTATAACTTGCAGGATAAGAAAGGCAACTACCTGATTCAGGACTTGCTCAAAAACTCCAAAACTGGCGAGTTCACCACTTATTACTTCCCGAAACTCGGTCAGAGCGAAGCCCTACCAAAACTAAGCTACTCCGTCTTTATTCCTGAATGGGATCTAATGCTGGGTACGGGCTTCTACACTGACGATATCGATGCCATTGTGGCAAACATGGAAGAAGCCGCGCACCAAGCTCTCAACACAACACTGACTGCTATCGCTCTGTTCTGTGTCTCGATTGCCGCCATCGTTGGGGTCTTCGCTGTGTTTGTTAACCGCAGTATCATGAAGCCTATTGAGCAGTTTGATGCTTCAATTCACTCTTTCGCACAAGGCGATGCAGACTTGACTGCGCGTATGGAAGAATCAAATGTGCCTGAGTTCAAACAGCTCGGTAACAACTTCAATAAGTTTGTAGAAAGCCTACAGGGTATTATTAAGAGTGTGAGCCATGTTGGTGAAGAAGTCGTTTCTGAAACCAACAATATGTCTCAGCGAGCTTCTCAAGTTGACGAACTTGCCTCTGGTCAGCGAGAAGAAACCGAGCAAGTCGCTGCGGCAATGACCGAGATGACAGCAACGGCGCACGAGATTTCCAGCAACGCTAACCAAGCTGCGCAATCAGCAAAAGATGCCGATGAGAATGCACAACAAGCGAAGCACATCGTAGACTCCGCAGCGAACTCTGTTGAAGCATTGGCTGTAGAAGTATCTGAAGCAGGCTCAGTGATTTCTCGTTTAGAGAGCGATGTACAAAACATATCGTCTTCTCTAGAAGTTATCCAAGTCATTGCCGAACAAACCAATCTACTGGCATTGAATGCTGCAATCGAAGCGGCGCGTGCGGGTGAGCAAGGACGCGGTTTCGCCGTCGTAGCTGATGAAGTTCGTCAGTTAGCGAGCCGCACTCAAGACAGTACTGGTGAGATTCATCAGATGATTGAACAGTTGAAGGCAGGGTCGGATGCGGCAGTGAAAGCCATGGGTTCGAGCCAAGCGCGCGGTGAAGCAACGGTTGAAGAAGCACGAGCAGCCTCTGCCGCACTGCAAGAAATCCAAGCCGCAATTGCTAACATCATGGACATGAACACGCTGATCGCAACAGCAACCGAAGAGCAAAGCCAAGTTGGCCAAGAGATTTCACAACGTATTGAAGTGATCTCTCAACAAAGCAGCCAATCGGCGCACCTTGCCAACCAAAACCGTGCAGGCAGTGGCAACCTTAACCACAAAGCCAACGAACTGTACGACTTGGTCGGTCGCTTTACAGTCTAGAGCTTTCCTCAAACACTCAACATGCAAACAGCGACGCCAAAAAGTCGCTGTTTTTATTTCTGCTATCATAATACTACTTAGCTATAATGCCGCCAACTTAGCACCTATAAGGGCAAAACAAGATGATTATCATGACCACCAATTTCGGTGACATCGAAATTGAATTGAACCTAGAACGAGCACCAGTTAGCTCAAAGAACTTCAAAAAATACTGTGAAGATGGCTTCTACGACGGCACCATTTTCCACCGCGTTATCGATGGCTTTATGATCCAAGGTGGCGGTCACACCGACGACATGGCAGAAAAGCCAACACGCGCCCCGATCGCGAACGAAGCAAACCGTGGTCTAAAGAACCTTGTTGGCACTATAGCAATGGCGCGTACCGATGCACCGCACTCTGCAACGGCACAGTTCTTCATTAACTTGGAAGACAATGATTTCCTAGACCACACCGCAACCACCAACCTAGGCTGGGGTTACGCGGTGTTTGGTAAAGTGACTGCGGGTATGGATGTCGTAAATCGCATCGCGAAAGTGAAAACGACCTCTAAGCTTGGTCACGATGATGTACCATGCGATCCAATCATTATTGAGAAAGTGACGATCAGCGAATAAGCACGTTCGCCTCTTCGGAGAGGTCATCACTATAAAACGAAAAAAGCGCCTAATGTCTGGTGACTTAGGCGCTTTTTGTTTTTATGACTGGCTTGTGCCGGAGTTATTGATAGAAAAGCTCGGCTTTTGCTCCGACTAAATCAAGCTCAGAGCCTTGAAAGTCCACCAGATATTCAGCGACAAGGTTGTACCCAACCCAATACCCCATGTATTTCGGCCAGCGGCTTTCATCACTGCCAAGAAAGTAAGCGTCGAAGTTGTAATCTAAGCTGGTCAGCTTGTCTTTCATCTCAGCATAAAAAGGACGCCAATCTTGATCTTTGATTTGCTCAAACAAGCTCGGAGTGATGCCTCCATTCACCTTACGTTCGAAATGACAAGCTAACCCTTCCATAATCAGCACATCACCAAGCGCAACGCCATTCTCTCCCGATCGCATACGGAACAGGTGATGCAACTCATGCGCTAGCACCGCAGCCAGTTCTTTCTCAATAACGTTTTTAATATCTGCACGTTGAGTATCAAGCAGAATCTCTACACGATAGGCGCTTAAGCAATAGCCACCAATCCCCGTCTGCGGTACATCATTGCGATCAAACGGGCTAACGGTCAGGTCGATGTTACTGAGATCAAAGTAACTAGAAAGTTGTGAGCTCAGATCATCAAGTTTCTGATGCAAATACTCAGCGAGTGGAGACAACTCTCCCGTCGCATTTAGCAGGGTTACGCGATAGCTCATTTATCTTCCTTGATAATGTGGGTTAAGAGCTGTGAGTTTACAGTGTAAAGAGTGAGCAGTTCTAGCGATTACATCCCTTTGAACAAACTTTGAGATGCACGGCTCACGGGGAGCTTGTTTTCCCCAACATGCACAAACATTCTGCCAGCAAAGTCTTTGTTTACTTTGTTAATTTTGCATACTTGCACCACGCTTGAACGGTGCACTTGCCAGAACTGTTCTGGATTAAGCTGCCCTATCAACTCTTTCAACGATGTACGAATCAAATACTCTTGCACTTTGCCTTGTCCTTGTTGGGCATACACAGAAACGTATTTTTCTTCCGCTTTGAAATACAACACATCAGACGTGGCGATCAGATGAATATCTTCCCCTTGCGTCGCTTTGATCCACTGAAGATATTGCGGCGTTTGTGGCGCGGATAATTGCTGCAACTGCTCTAATAGGCTGCTCATCTGCGCATTACTGCTTTCTTGCTCTCGCTTAGCAAGGCGTGCTTTCACTCTTTCACACGTCGTCAGGAGGCGATCATCCGAGATAGGCTTGAGCAAATAATCGGCGGCATTTTGTTCAAAGGCTTTGATGGCGTAATCATCGTACGCAGTGACAAATACAATCAAAGGTGGGTTGGCGAGTTGATTGAGTTTTTGCGCTAATGTCATGCCATCCAACACTGGCATACGAATATCGAGAAACGCAATGTCAGGTTGGCTGTGTTCAATGGCTTGCAACGCTTGTTCACCATCTGCGACTTTGGCAATTACCTCTAGCTCTGGCCACACTTCAGCTAGGCTTTTATCAAGATGACGCCTCAATAGTGGTTCATCATCAGCAATAATGGCAGTAAACCCTGTATTCATTCCTTTCTTCCTTGATTACGATTCCATTGGCCAACTCAGGCGAACACAAACGCCACCCTGAGCAGACTCACTGATAGAAACCTCTCCTTGCCCTGCGAACAAAGCTTCAACTCGCTGCTTGAGATTACTTAAACCCACGCCTGAACCCATGTGCCCACTAACGTGATTCAAGCCAACACCTGTGTCTCTGATTTCAATCTTCAAGTTCTGCTGTTCGCGCTTAATGAGCAAACTCACTTCGCCACCTTCACGCTTTGGCTCAATACCATGGATGATAGCGTTCTCTATTAAGGGTTGTAGCATCATCGGCGGTAATTCGGTTCTGCCTAACCCCTCTTCCACCTCAATCTTGTAACTGAGTCGATCACCCAAACGGGTTTGCTGAATGCCCAAGTAAGCCTCAAGTAACGCCGTTTCATTGTCTATGGTGGTGTGTTCTTCACGTGAGCTTTTAAGCGTTGCACGCAGCAGCGCGGTTAACTGTTCTAGCATCAGCTTGGCTTTATCGACATCTTGCGACATGAGCGCACTGATATTTGCCAAGGTATTGAATAAAAAATGCGGTTCAATCTGGCTTTGCATCTGCTTAAGCTGACTCAGCAACAGCGCACGATCTTGCTCTGCTTTCTCGCGTTTGATGGCTTCCAACTCTCGCTGAGCAACCGCCTCTTTCTCACGCGAGTAAAAATAGAAATAACACATACCGCTAAACAGTAATCCCATTAAACCAACAGGGATCATATCGGAGATACCAAAATACTCTCCGAGCCAAAATTGCGCATTAATCACCCCAAACAATAAACAAGCAACAAGCGAACACACCACTTCTATCATACGTGGAATGGTTGGAAACAAACGGTCAATCAACCATGAGAAGAAAATAGCCGAATAGCCAAATCCAAAGCTAACCACCACATGAATGTAGAATGGACCGCCCCAAACCGAGAGCGTCATTGCTGCGATAAAGAGACAAAATGCCGTGGTCACTAATAAGCTACGCGGCCATCCACTTTTCACCACTGATTTTGCTGAACACATTTAGAATTTCCCTTTGATGTTAAATACAATCATATGCTTATCATTGATTTGTGCGTAAGCAGATTGGTCGTCTCCGGTTAAAAAGCGTGCGGCAACTTCCACTTCTACACTTTGATCGCCAGTATCAATCCATTGGTAGTTGAGCCACTGCGTGACAATCACACCACCATCTTGTGGCGACAACATCACATCCAACGTGGGGGTTACATCACTTAGCCAGCCCATATTTGCTTTGCCGTTCCATGCAGCCCATGCTTCTACATCCCAACTCCAGTGCAGCATTACGTTATGCTGAACGATATTGGCATGCTGAAACCCTTGAGCGTAGCTTGTCGCAAGTAGAGACGTTTGGGAATTAAGGGGTTGAGAGAGTAATTCTCCGCGCTCTATTGCTTGTTGCCATTCGCTTTTCGACCATGCTCTGCTGTCGTACCAATATTCAGCAATCACGTTGTGTCCGGCTTGGTTTGCCCAGTTCAATCCAATTAAGGCTTGGAATGCGCTTCCCTGCTCCTCAACCGAAACGGGTTGGTAAAGATCAGCCTGCTGAAACTGATAGCCGACACTTTGCTTTTGCCACAGCATGGAACCGTGCATGGCGATGGATTCATCCCACACCGCAATGGCACTGGCGCCAAGCAAACCTCGGCGCACATCATCGTAATAACCAATAAGTTGATACTCGGTGTCCCCCACCAGCGCGTATCGACGAATACCAACACCTTGCTGCTCTGCGGCTTGATCAAGAGCACTCTGGTCTTGTTGCCCCCAGCTTGAATCCGTTGCAATCACCGTCCACTCGCCTGCCATATCGTAGTGTGAGAGTGAAAACACACCCGCCCCCTCTTCTGCGACTAAGCCAACCGGGTTTTGTCGATAAGGCTTAAACAGATCCAAAGGTCGGTAGCCATAACCCACGCCCCAATCCACGCGTAACTTACCCAAACTCACATCAAGAGTGGTATCACCGACTTGCCACTCCCCTAGCCAAGCCAGCTCTCTAATCAGCAATTGGTTATCAGCTTCACTCCACCAATCACTCTTTCCTTGTTGATTGAGGTACAAACCTTGGCTATACAGAGCGAACAAACCACTGAAGTTCTGATAATTCACCTGCACATCCAACAGTGCATTAAGTGAATCACGAGAACTGCCCTGCGCCTGCATAAATGCGCTATCACGCTGCTTGGTAGTTTCGTAACTGACAGCCCAATCCCACTCAAAACTCAGTTCATCATTGGCAAAAACTGGGGCTGCAGCGCCCACACACAATGACGCAGCAATCAACAGACTGGTGCTTTTGTTAAGGTTAAGCTGGTGCGGTTTCATGTGACTTCCTTGCTCGTTTTAATCGCTCTGTTTACGGAGTTGAAACTAAAGCTGAGTCGTGTTGGCTTTAGGCAAATAGCTTGGGTTGTAGAACTTATTGTCCAGTTGCCAAGGCACGATTTCTTGGTACTCGATAACGGTTTTTTTGCTCGGCTGAATGCTATCAAGCAAGGTCATCTCACTGACGTAGTCTTCGCCGTTGTCGGTTGCACGTCCGTATTGCGCTTGCTTGGCGAGTTTGCCAGAGCGCAAATAAAGATCAGCTTTGATTGGAAACGCATCTTGCTCAGACAACCACAAGTCGATCTTCTGATAACTCGCCCCTTTGGTTTTCGCGGTTAAGGCAAGGTGATAAGCCGCAACACTTTCTCCATTCACCGAAACAGTTTCTGTCGCTTTCCATTCACCTTGATAATCTTGGCTCCACGTCAGGGTTGAGATGTCGCCGATAGACGCTTCACCAAGCAGCTTTTGCATCGGCGTAATACGAATCGGACGGCGACTCTTTGGCATTTGCAGCCAGTAGTTGTCGCCCATCATCAGCATCTTTTGCCCGGCTTCAACCGCAGATTTGAACACCACCAGTGATTCACGATTTGGGCGCGTGTACACGTGATAGAGGCGAGTTTTATCTAACTCTTGGTCTTGATATAAGCGCACCAGTGACACCACTTTGGAGGAATCATCGTGCAAGCGGTAACTGTCCGCTTTTTCAATCAATTGCGCAACTTGCAGTGCATCTAGCGCAGTTTCATTCGCACTGGCATTCATGCTTGCGATGCCGCTTACCGTCAGCAGTGCAATTGGTAATAGTGATTTGAAATTAAACATAAATCAGTGCCTCCGTAATTGGCTTGTTCACCCCTTTGCGTGCCGAGAAAAACGCCGCAACCAAACAAATCATCAATACCGCGAATCCTGCGACAGCCACCAGCTCCCAAGAGAAGTAAATCGTCAATGGGTAACCTTCTGTGCGTCCTGGCGGTGGCGGCATTTGCACATCCACGACCATCAGTAAGACGGTGACTAACGCAGTAAACAAAGCGCCGATTAAGCTGCCAATCACCGCAAGTAACCCTGCTTCGCGCAAGAACCCAGCAATGATTTCGCGAGGGTAGCTACCAAGCGCTGACAAGGTGCCAATTTCACGGGTACGCTCGGTGACCGACATGGTCATGGTGTTGAACAGGGCGACAAAGACTACCAACGCCATTACTGCGCCCATGATGCCGAAGATGCGGTCGTACAAATCTTTCACTTTGAGATAGAAGAACGCACGTTCTTGCCAAGGCGTAATCTCAATATCTTGATCGCCAAAGTTCTGCTTTTGCTTACTCAGAACCGAAGCCACTTGTTGCTCGACTTGGTTAGTTAAACTGGTGTCGAACAAGAAGACAGATAACGCACTGACTTTGTCTGAGCCCAACAACGATTGCGCGCTGTTGATGTGCACGTACAACTGGCGTTTATCAAGCTCTGGTACGCCTGTTGAATAGATGCCACGTACTTTGAAGTCATACGCGTTCAATGCGCCGTCAGTTGTGGTCGCCAGCAAGGTAATCCAATCGCCAACGTGCACGCTTAGGTTGTTCGCCAAATCAACACCGAGCATCACTTCTGGCTCTGCAGGGTCATAACGCGATGCGTGAATGTTGGACAGCGTTTGCCCTTCGCGCACATCCAAAAACGGTCCTTTCATATCGAATTCGCGCTCGTTCACGCCAATGCCGATAAAGATCGAGGACTTGTTACCGTTGGAAATCAAACCACTGAACTCAACTCGTGGTTGCACACCTCGCACTTCATTCAACCCAATCAATTGCTTGGTGATATCGTCGGCGTGAGTTAAACCGTTACTCAGTGGCATCTCTTCTTCTTTAGCGAAGTAACCCGGTGTGGTTAACGTCAGATGCCCCGTGTCACGCGCTGTCGACTCTTTCAAACTGTCGTAGGTGTACAGGCCAAAGCCACCTGCACTGGTTAATGCAAACACGGCAATGGCGATGATCAGCATCGACAATAAACTGCGGCGGCGATTGCGTTGCAGGTTCAACCAAGCAAGGCGAACCGAAACAGGAATTAGCTTGCCCATGAAACCTCCTCCACACTTGCGTGCGTTTGGGTAATTTTGCCGTCCACCAACTCAATGGTGCGGTCACAGCGGGATGCCATACGAGGGTCGTGTGTAGCGACGATAAAAGTGGTGCCAAGCTCGTGTCCAAGCCCTTTCATAATGTCGATGACCTTGTTGGCAGTTTGGCTATCAAGACTTGCGGTTGGCTCATCAGCAATCACCAACGCTGGTTTGTGCACTAACGCACGAGCAATTGCCACGCGTTGCTGCTGACCGCCAGATAGGTTATCGGGCATGTGATGAATAAACTCACCCAAGCCAACGTGTTCTAGCATTTGTGTGGCGAGCTCGGTTTGTTCTGCTTTTGAAAAACCGTTGAGGTGTAGCGGATAAGCCACGTTCTCTAACGCTGTCATCACGGGGACAAGATTGAATTTTTGGAACACAAAACCAAGCTTTTCACGGCGCATTTTCGCCGCCTGCATTTGTCCGGTTGGGTATGGGCTGCCAGCAAACGTCACCTGACCTTGGTATTGAGTATCCAGCATGCCAAGCACGTTAAGTAAGGTGCTTTTGCCTGAGCCCGACGGTCCACACAATGCCACCATTTCGCCGGCAAATACTTCACCAGACACGTCTCGCAATGCACGCACGGTTTGGCTGCCAAGGGCGTAATCGCGACTAAGTTGATTAAAAACGATCATGACGCCTCCCTAATATTTCGCTAGCAGCGCTTTCGCGGTTTGCGTTTCTAAATTGCTGTCACCCAACTTCTCCATTTGCGCTAACCATGTTTTGGCTTGTTGGACATCTTCAGCGCGTAGTGCTGCTTCAATGGCGTAGCGATAAATCCACGAAGTAGCCGCGAAAGGTTGTTGGCTAAAACTCGGCTCATCGAGCAATGAAAGGTACAGCTCGTAGCCACGCTCAAAGTGATTGAACATGTCAGGTAGAGAAGTAAATGTGGTGGCTGCCATGGCGGTGGCTAATTGGTATTCCGGCAAGCCTTGTAAGCGTTGTTGCTCTTGCAGTGGTACTGGCTGATTCGCCATTAAGTCCAAACCTTTTTGGATTGTGGCAAGACCGCGCTCGGTGAACTTCATCTTGTTCCAAGGCATAAACGCCTCACGACCTTGCAACGTCTCCGCACTGCCCAAGTAAACCAAGGTCACCGGCGTTGCGCCCTGCTCTTCAAGTTGTTTGGATAATTCGCCGTAAACGGTATCAACTAAACCAGAGTCACCCTGCGCCGCTTGGTTGAATTGACTGAGTGTGCGCTCGTTTGGGTTAGCCAGAGCCAGATTGCTGCTGAGTGCAAATGCGGCGATAAACGTACTTGCCAGTTTAAGAGCTTTGATTGAGCGAGATTGAGAAACCATCATGTACTGTCCTTAGTTGAACGTGATTTGATGGTTTCAGATTAAGGGAGAAGATCGCACGCTGCTTTTGCATGCGACCAATGGCAGTTATGCGGAGTGAATGGTATTGAGAGAGGATGAATGGTTTCGCTCCTCTGAAGCCTGCAAAATCGCTTCGACCATTAAGGTCAGCGCTTTAGGCTGATAGTTACGCTGACGATAAACCAAATAGGCTTCGCGATCCCCGCGGCTGTAGGATGTTGCGACGCGCACGAGATTCAATTCAGGCTTAACGTGGCGTAATGGGATCGACGCAATTCCCAAACCGTTTTCCACCGCTTTGATCACCGCGGTGATGTCATTGACCACTAAACGCGGCTTGCAGTTGAGCATGTCCACCAGCTTGTCTTGCTGATAGATAGGCACTTGTGTGGTGTGTGTGCTGGCTACCCAGTCTTGCTTGGCTAAATCTTGTAAGGTTTCAATATTGCCGCCCGCTTGCGCTAGATATTCAGGGCTAACAAAGAAAGCGTGCTCTACTTTAAACAATGGGCGCGCGATCATATCGTCCAAACCATCCAAATCGAACGTCACCACTAGATCACGATCGGTTTCTGGAATCGAATTCACTTGGCTAAGCAGAAGATCAATGGTCACTTTTGGATAGGTTTTGATGTAATCCTCAACCACCTTATCGACTAAGTCATTGTAAAAGCGGCTTGGCATCACCAATCGGATTCGCCCCTCCACTTCTTGGCTTTGCTGATTGAGCTGCAAGATGCCGGATTCAATCTGCGACATCGCACTGCTGAGCTGATCAAACGCCTGTAAGCCTGTCTCGGTTGCCACCAACTCACGGCCTTTCTTCTCCAGTAATCTCATCCCTAGACGCGCTTCCAGCGCCGATAAGCGACGAGACATGGTAGAGACTGGCAGTTCGAGCTTTTTCGCCGCTGCGAGCAGAGAGCCTTGCTCAACCACTGAGCAAAACAGGTACAGATCATCAACGTTTCCAAATATGGAATTCATACTTCTTCCATTGGTTATTTTTTCCAATTTTAGATGAGTATAACCTAGCCCACGTAGAAAAGAGACCCGAATATGCCGTGAACGCGGCGCGTAATAACGAATGAATACTAGGTACAGACGTGAAAGAAAATTTTTATAAATACGCGATATACACTGTTTTTTCAGCGGCAGCTTTGTTCTCCGCTTTTTTAGTCACCTCAGACAATGTTTCCCCTTTCACCACCCAAGCGACACTGCATCGTAATGTCGCAACCATTGCGCCGGAGGTATCTGGCGTGATTACGGATGTGATGGTGAATAACGGTGAATTGGTTGAAAAAGGTCAGCCACTGTTTGCTATCGATGCCAGCAGCTACCAATTGAAAGTGGCACAAGCCAAAGCCGAACTGCGCCAAGCACGTGAATCAGATTCCGCGAAATGGCAACAATTGGCAGCAGCGAAACAAACCCAAAGCCAACGCGAGTTCGAATACCACAACGCGAAGCAAAAACTGACGCGTAACCAAAAACTGCGCAACAAAGGGCTGGCAACAGAGCAAGAACTTGATGACGCGATCACCAATACACAAGTCGCCAGCAGCGCGGTTGAAGCAGCGAACGCAGAAGTGAAACGTATTGAAGCAGAGCTTTCTACTCAAGACCGTACGGCAGCTATCGAGTTGGCAGAAGCAAAGCTTGCCAGCGCAGAGCTGGATTTAAGCCATACCCAAATCGTGGCGCAAACTGAAGGCGTGGTAACTAACTTGCAACTGCAATCAGGCAGCTACATCACACAAGGCACAGCGTCATTGACGCTGGTGGACGAAGCTCATGCGTGGATCAGTGCAGACTTCAACGAAAAAGGCATTGATAAGCTAACTAATGGTCGCGAAGTGTTGGTGTCCTTCGATGCGCTACCGGGCAAAGTATTTAGTGGTGAAGTCAGCAGCCAAGAGCGTGCGATTTACGATACCAACAATGCTAATGGGCAGCTTTCTAGCGTGACCAATGATACTCGTTGGATCCGTGAGCAACAGAAAGTACGTACCCGCATTACGGTCAACGAGCTGGATCCGTCGATGATTTCTGGTTCACGAGCAAGTGTGATCGTTGAAAGCGGCAATCCAATCATGGATGTCATTGGCTCGGCTTGGATTCACTTGGTGGCGATGTTCCGCTACATCTACTAGGGGGTGAACCATGTGGACCTTCGAAAGCCTGTTTCAAAATCGCTCTGAGCGTAATGAAGCACTGCGTGTCGCCCTTACTGTGACAATTTGTATGGTGCTGGGCAAACTGCTGAACCTTGATTCTCCAGTTTATCTGGCGCTGTACCCAACCATCATCATGACCAAGAACAAAGACTATTCTTGGCTTGGTCTGCTTCGCACCTTGCTACCTACGTTATTAGCAGCAAGTGCAGCATTAGTGGTAACTGAAGTGTTTTCGCAGCATCCGTTTGTGGTGTGGACCATTAGCTTGTTCTTCTTCGACTTTATGCGCCGCAGAGCGACCACGCCGCCGAAGAAAGGTCAGATGCTAATGCCAACCTTCAACTGGATTCTGATTGTGGTGTTTGCTCAGCACACCACTATGGACATGCCAATGCGCATTCATGAAATCCTGCTATCGATGCTGATTACCATGGTCGTCGCAAAAACCATGGTCACTCTGTTCCCTGTTGAACGTGGCAGCAAGCCACCAGCATTTGAAGAAGAGCCTGTTACGTTTGAGAACCGAGCGATTTCACTCGCGTTGATTGGTCTTGGTGTGGCGTTCTTGATGATTGTCGACATCATCTCAGCGACGTTTTGTTTGGTGCCAGTGATTGCCGCTGCAACTCAAACCACACACAAAAGCTTTATCGACGTGGTTGACCGCCGTTTTCAAACTCAGGTGGGCGGCTGTGCATTAGCCGTAGTGTTCACCTTACTAATGGCTGGGCATCAGTCCACGTTCGGTTACTACACCATCGTATTGGGTCTGCTTGCCTTTATGATTACCGCATCAATGGCAAAAGCGAAAGGCCCAGCCAAAGGTGTCCATGCCGATGCGTTATTGGCGACCATGCTGCCGATTCAACTCTACATGACCAGCAATGAACTGGGCTTGGAAAGCACCTTCCTTCGAGCTTGGGAGCTCACCGTGACTTTGTTTATGCTTTGGGCGCTGTACCATTTCACGCACAAACCGGAAAAAGCCCAAGTCTAATCGTGCCATCGCCTTAAGTGCACAATACTTAAGGCGACTCTTGTTCTTATCGCGCTCATTTCATTGCGCTGTCTGTACCAATTTCCATTTCAACCTCATAAAAAGTGTGGCGTAAAACCTCAGCCTAGTGTATTTATCCATCCCACGGCTTTCCAGGTCAGCTTACCCATAACAGGCGGCGTCGCACACTCCTCTCTTGCACACCTTTGCGTGGTGTCTGTTATTTCCAAATTGGATTCTTAGCATCGGAATAGTTTGAGCTCGCAGAGTTCTGGTTGTTTTCGCCCCGCGTTGGGGCGTTTTTAGGTTGTAGAAGATGAACAAGCGTTTCTTCCCTAGGATTGATTTGCCACTTTTGATGGCGATCATTCCGATCATGCTATTGAGTTCACTCACTCTCTGGAGTGCCAGTGGATTTAATGAAGCTATGCTATTTAAGCACCTCGCTCGATGCGGTTTGACGCTGGTGTGTATTTTGGTCATGTCGTCGATTCCTGCGTCCAGTTATCAACGTTCAGCGCCTTATTTGTATCTGGTTGCGGTTTCGCTCTTGGCTGCCGTTGCCCTGTTTGGCGATAGCACCAATGGCTCGCAGCGTTGGCTCGATATCGGCTTCTTCCGCTTTCAACCCTCTGAGCTGATCAAGCTCTCCATTCCCATTATGATTGCGTGGATGCTGCATCTAGAAGGTGGGCGACCAGACATTCGAAAAATTGCTTTCTGTTTGCTGATCACCTTTGTTCCTGCGGGCTTAATTGCCTTACAACCTGACTTGGACGGCGCTATCTTCACCGTGATTTACGCGTTGTTTGTACTGTTCTTTGCAGGCATGAGCTGGAAGATAATTGGTGGATTTTTAGTGAGCGTCCTTACACTAGCTCCAATACTCTGGTTCTTTGTCATGGAGTCTTATCAAAAAAGCCGTGTCACCCAGTTCCTAGATCCTGAGTCGGACCCTCTGGGTTCAGGCTACCAAATCATTCAATCATTGATTGCGATTGGGTCTGGCGGCATGAAGGGCAAAGGGTGGATGAATGCGACTCAAGGCACGCTAGGCTTTATTCCAGAAAGCCATACCGACTTTATCTTTTCGACCTATGCAGAAGAATGGGGCTTTATTGGCTGTGTGGTGTTGTTGGGATTGTACTTGTTCATTACCGCACGTGTAATGCTGCTGGCGTGCCAATCTGAGCACTTTTTCAGTCGTTTAGTGAGCGGTGCATTGGCGATGAGCTTCTTCCTTTACGCCTTCATCAACACAGGCATGGTAAGTGGCTTATTGCCGGTTATGGGGAGCCCATTGCCGTTCTTTAGCTACGGTGGTACGGCGATGCTAACCCAAGGTATCTGTTTTGGCGTGATCATGTCACTGTGTTATTCCAAGTATCGAAACACCTAAACGCTAGTCACAATAAAACAGGCAAACTATACGATCAAAAAAGGCTTCCCTCGGGAAGCCTTTTTTACAACTGGAAAACCGAATTATAGTTCGCCGTTGTGGTATACCTGTTGAACGTCGTCACAGTCGTCTAGAAGATCTAGGAACTTCTGGAATTTCTCTGCATCTTCACCCGCAACTGGCGTGTGAGTCTGAGGAACGAATGTGATTTCTTCAACGTCGATCGTTAGATCTGGGAATGCACCGTTAAGCGCAGTTTTTGTTTTGAAGAACTCAGTGTGAGGTGCGAACACAGTGATAACACCATCTTCTAGCTCAACGTCAGTAACGTCCACGTCTTCCATCATTAGCGTTTCTAGGATGATTTCATCATCTTCGCCTTTGAATTGGAATACCGCTTGGTGATCGAACATGTGAGAAACAGAACCTTCAACACCAATTTTCGCACCCACTTTAACAAAGCATTGGCGAACGTCTTGGAATGTACGGTTACCGTTGTCTGTTAGACAGTCTACGATCACGCTTGTGCCGCCAGGGCCAAAACCTTCGTAACGTGCTGGTGTGTAGTCTTCACCACCGCCGCCGTTCGCTTTGTCGATCGCTTTATCGATAACGTGTGCAGGAACTTGGTCTTTTTTCGCTTTTGCGATCAGGTGCTTCAGAGACAAGTTCATGTCTGGGTCACCACCACCGTTTTTCGCGCACATGTAAATTTCTTTACCGTATTTGGAATAAACTTTAATTTTTGCGCCTGCAGTTTTTGCCATAGAGGCTTTGCGCACTTCAAAACTTCTTCCCATCGGGATGTCTCTCTAAATTCAAATTTAATGCGAAGGATTTTAGCAAAGAGTGAAGAATTTTACCTTTTCACTCTGCAAAGAAATGGGGAGAATACCTCATTCGCCGCTGTGATTTGCACCATAGCCACGTTCCGCTCTACGCGACACCCATCACTCGTTTGTACTTATCGACTGCCTGTTGAAAAAACACTTTCTCATCAGCATCGTTAATCTTAGACAACTGTTCTTCTATTACCTCAGGACCAGATTTCGCCT
Organism: Vibrio sp. D401a; assembly: GCF_030248515.1. NCBI lineage: Bacteria > Pseudomonadati > Pseudomonadota > Gammaproteobacteria > Vibrionales > Vibrionaceae > Vibrio > Vibrio sp. D401a. The sequence goes on from NZ_JAHGAI010000006.1 coordinate 31,399, forward strand.
CTTTAAGCTTCCAAACTAAAAACGACGCTTGCTTATCAAGTTCGATTTTGTTTTTCTCGTCAGGCGGCAATAGGGATAGATTGAACGACATGTACAGCCTCAAGGTACTTAAATACTAGCCGCGCACTATAACACACAGATTTAGCATTTAAGAAGTGAAACACACTTTACTTGATCAATTTCAAGTTGCATGTTTGGGGTTGGATCGCGTTTGCAATGATTCCGGCAGGTATTGCTCAAAAATTTGCTTCAAGCGTTCTTTTGTCACTGGTTTAGCAACAAATTCATTCATCCCAATAGCAAAACATCGACGCTGATCTTCTTTGATAACGTTCGCACTCAAAGCAACAATCGGTACTTGCTTACCCCAAACGCCCATCTTGCGAATATTCTCTGTAGCAACAAAACCATCCATCACTGGCATTTGGCAGTCCATCAGAATCAGATCGAATTGATGCTCTTGGCACAGTTTAAGTGCTTCCTCACCGTGTTCAGCAACTCGAACTTGCATACCGAGCTTCTCTAACATAATACGCACTACTTTCTGATTGACCTCAGTATCTTCAACCACCAGTACCCATGGTTTTCCACTGTCAGGCTTTAGCTCAGTATTTTCAGAGGTATTGGTGTCACCATTTGGAAACTCAAGGACATTAATCGTATTGGAGGCGATCAGCTTATCACTGACGATATTGAGTGGAATGGTGAATTCAAAACAGCTTCCTAGACCGGGTTCACTGGTCAGGTGAATATTCCCCCCCATGACTTCAACTAAACTGCTACAAATCGCTAAACCGAGACCAGTGCCTCCGTATTTACGCGTGGTACTGCCATCGGCTTGTTGGAACTTCTCAAATACCGCTTGTTGGTTTTCTTTGGCGATACCAATCCCCGAATCGACCACACGGAAATGCACGCTGGCGACGTCATCTTCTCGGTTCACTTGTGACACCATCAACTTAACGTGCCCGCGCTCAGTGAACTTTACCGCGTTACTGAGCAGGTTGCTCAACACTTGTTTAAGTCTGCCAACATCCCCTTCGACTTCTAGCGGTAACTTAGGATCGATATCGCAAACCAGTTGTAGCCCCTTCTGTTGGGCTTTGACAGTATGAAGGCGTCCAACCTCCTGCAACAAATCGAATAGACTGTAGGCCGTGCTTTCCAGTTCAACCTTGCCCGCTTCAATTTTGGAAAAGTCGAGTATGTCGTCGATGATTACCATCAGCGAGTTTGACGAACTGTTGATAATGGAGACCAAGTCTTTTTGTTGTTCATCAAGCTTGGTATCGCTGAGTAAAGAGGCAACACCGATAATTCCATTCATTGGTGTACGAATCTCATGACTCATAGTGGCAAGGAATTCGCTCTTCTTACGGTTTGCGATTTCGGCTTTGTCGCGCGCAGCTTCGATTTCTACTTGGTGCTCACTGACACGCTCAACACTACGGTTGTATTTGCGTTCTAACAAACCTACTTCGTCGAAAAACCAACGCTCAGGAAGCTGCACCTTACTTGGTACATGGCCACCGCTGAAATCACTCACCGCACCAGAAAGCAACTGCAATGGTTTCACCATCAAGCGAAACGTAACCCATAAAACACCTAGGATGAGTAAAAAGATCTTGATCGCTTCCGCGATCACGAGAAAAAAGAAGGTTTGCCATAATCCTTGGTAGATCGGGCTGAGATCCGATTGCACCGTCACTTCGGCAAGATCATAAATTTTCGTCCCCATTTCGTATTTCAACGGCCATTGACGCTCGATCCGATCTTCCGTCAATGCGCTGCCTAGTTCGAAGATCACTTCATCCGGCGTTGCGATTCTTAAGTAATCAACCGACGGCAAACGCATGGCTCCCTCAGCCTGTGCACGTAACAGTTCTCGGTCTTCAACCCACAGGCTGGCAGAAAAACTGGAAAGGTAGCTGGTTTTCACCTGTTCTAGTTCTTTATCCAAGCGAACAAGATCATCGCTGAAATCACGATACAAACTGATGGAAGAGCTGATCACGGTAAAGATTAAACTCAACGCAAAAATCGCCAACATCAATTGATTCCCGATGCTAAATCTGGGTTGAACTCGCTCTATTGTATCCATATGAAATCGATCCCTTAAACTTGCGCTACTATAAATATAGTCAGGTCACGACAATAATCGAGGTTAGAATGAAAGGACTCTTACGTACATTAGGCTTTAGTTTTATGGCCTTAAGCGCACACACCATGGCGAGCGAAGTGAACTACTACGTTATCTCTGAGCAAGCTCGACCATTCCAAATAGAACAACAAGGTGAACAACATTCCGGAATTGTGACTGACATCGTAAGTGCAATCTTTGCCGAATCCGATTATGAGGTGAAATACCACACTTACCCATTTAAGCGCATGATTTCAGTACTTGAAGCGGGCGGAGAGGAGAATTGGGTCACTTATGGCAGCCCGAATTGGGGCAAGGTGCAATCGGAAAACCTCTCAGAACAACCTATTTACACTGTAAAACACGTACTGGTTTCTAGCAGCAAAGTCCCCTTTAAATTCAGCGATATGCAGAACATGCAAGGTCGTTCAATTGTGCTGCTGCTTGGCTTTGATTACCCAAACTTGAGCCCTTTCTTTGAAAACGGTACCGTCAATGAAATGCGCGTCAAAGACTACGACGCCGCATATCGCGTTCTGCAACGAACCCCTGGTGATACCGCGTTTGTCGAAATGGAATCGCGTGTGGTGTACAACATCAAACGTTTAGAACTGCCAATGGGAGACTTCCAGATCCAATCTTTCAGCTCTGTCATTCCAGATTACTCCATCTATTTGGCTTTCTCTCCGGAGATGAATCCAAAAGTGCAGAGCTTCATCAATAAGCGCCTAGCAGAACTAAAAAGTTCGGGACAAATCGACGATATCATCAAAAAATACATCTAGTCGTTCACACTTAATCAGTCATAAAAAAAAGCAGCCAGCTTCAAAAAGCTGGCTGTTTGATTTTTATCTAGTTTCAGCAACTAATCTTGTTCCACAAACTTAGGGTCGAACATGTGGCCGAGCTTGTTGGCTTTGGTTTGTAAGTAGTGCTGGTTATTGGGGTTATTACCTTCTTGTAGTGGCACTCGCTCAACCACGTTAATGTCCACCTTCTTAAGCGCTGCAAGCTTACGTGGATTGTTAGTCATCAAACGCACTTCATCGATTCCAAGATGTTCCAGCATACCCTTACAAAACGCGTAATCACGCATATCGGCAGCAAAGCCAAGACGCTCATTGGCTTCAACGGTGTCAGCTCCTTCATCTTGAAGATGATACGCACGAATCTTGTTGATTAAACCAATCCCCCTGCCCTCTTGACGAAGATAGAGCAACACACCGCTGCCTTCTTCGACGATGTTTTGCAACGCACGATTAAGCTGGAATCCACAATCACAACGCGTACTGAACAGCGCATCACCGGTTAAACACTCTGAGTGCAAGCGAATCAGTGGCGCTTCTCTTTTAGAAGGCTCACCATACACCAACGCAAGATGCTCTTTTCCCGTCGCGTTCTCGATAAAGCCATGCATGACAAATGTCCCCCATTGAGTGGGCAGTTTGGCTCTATCGACAAAGCGAACCAAGTTATAAGGTTCTCGGTGTTTAAGTTCTGCACGTACGTTCATTAAGATCTCACCTAAATGATTCTGACCGGAACCATCACCACCGTCGCCCCAGAAGGCATCCTTGTGCGAATGTTCTGTTAGACATGCATTCCCTGTCTGCATCAACTTTTTAGCAAGCTGAGGGTTTTGCAGAAACTTCTCACGTACGATAAACGCCATCACAGAGAGCTTGTCTTCATCCCAATCTTCGCGCACTAAGTGCTGATGTTTGCGGCTTAAAGCAAAGGCTTCATCGGGGCTTTTAGCAATGAGAATCTTATTTTTTAGTTCGGGATCGCTGAACTTTTGAGCTTGATAATAATGTTCGCTGGTAGGCCAAAATTGAGTAGAGACTCTGATCGGGACTTGGCAAAAATTGGAGAGGAAACCGTGAGATTCATCGGGTTCATAAAAAAGGATCTGATCAACCATAATCGTACTCCTGACGTTGCTATTCAATAGTCAACAAAAAGCATATCGCTATTGATATAATGTTTAGTAACGCAGGATAAGAAAGTCAAACAATTTGGTGTAAATCAGAAAATGAAAAGGGCAGCCTTATGACTACCCTAAGGTTTTATTCCGCAGTGGAGAATCAGTGAATTAAGCCAAGTTCCCTTGCTTCTTCGACGCTTAAGCCGCTTTCACGGATTTCACGAAGTGCTTCAATACGACGTCTTGCTTCGGCAGACTTCACAGTTTTCTCAGGTCTCACAACGGATTCTTCTTCTGGGAGCTCCCACTTGTGAGCAATGTTGCTCATCTCTTCATGGTCGATAGAATTAATGGACATATTTCCTCCGAACACACCATGTTTTCGATGGCTAATCTATAGCAAACCCCTACCGCTGAGGTAAGAAAAACTGTGGGGAAATGTGACCCCTTTCGACCTTTCACTAACTCGCTAATAGATTCATCATTTAGTTTTTGCAAAGCGCGTTTTTAGCGATTAAATTTGAAGAATTCCCCCTACGAAAAGTGAGCTGATCCAGCTCTCATTTTTCCCTCGTAAATTCACACTTCCATAACGGAAAAAATTCTTTTTATTACACTCAACTTTCGAGTCACTTCACTGATTGGACGGTTTTGCCTTTCGTAAATCTTACACACCTGATAATGATAATAATTATCTTTTGTATTGGTGAGGTGTAATGATGAGTGAACTAAACCTGAATCAGGCATATCACTCTGATCCTGTCATTCAGATCAGAGAGTTATGTGTGGATTACATCACCGACAACGGCGACTTCAATGCTGTGAAATCGGTGAGCTTTGATATTGGTAAAGGCGAAATATTTGGTCTGGCAGGTGAATCAGGCTGTGGTAAAAGTACCATTGCTTTCTCTATCAACCGTCTGCACAAGCCGCCCGCGTTTATCTCTGGTGGGCAAATTCTATTTGAAGGCAAAGACATCCTTCGTCTGCCTGATAATAAGCTTAATACGCTACGCTGGAGCGAGATTGCAATGGTGTTCCAAAGTGCTATGAACTCACTGAATCCGGTTCTCACCGTTCAGGAGCAATTTGCCGACGTATTACGCCACCACAAAGGATTAACCAACGAGCAAGCCAAAGACCGTGCAGAGAAGCTTCTCGATCTCGTCAATATCCCCCGAAACCGCTTGGGCGAGTATCCACATCAGTTCTCTGGTGGTATGCGTCAGCGATTGGTGATCGCAATAGCCTTATCCCTCAACCCAAAGCTGATCATCATGGATGAGCCTACCACCGCCCTCGATGTAGTGGTACAACGCGAGATTTTGCAGCAAATTTATCAGCTACGAGATGAATTTGGTTTCTCAGTACTCTTTATTACCCACGATTTAGCGCTCATGAGCCAATTGTGCGACCGCATTGCCATCATGCGCCACGGCAAGATTGTTGAAGTGAATAGCTCATACGAAATCCGTAATCATCCTCAACACGAATACACCCAAAAGCTATGGGCTTCGTTCCCGAATATTCACGATGTACATAAACAACCGCAAACGGAAGGAACACCAGCATGAGTGAACCGATCATCCAAATGAAAAACGTGATCAAGGAATTCAAAGTCGGTGGTGGCTTCGCCAAAGAAGAAACCTTCCGTGCGCTTCAGGGTGTGAGCTTTGATCTTTATGCAGGCAAAACCCTTGCGCTGGTGGGCGAATCAGGTTGCGGGAAGAGCACCTGCGCGCGATTAATTACCAAGGTGTATCCAGCCAGCGATGGTGAGATCCTTTTCAATGGGAAGAACATCAACGACATTACTGCTCGCGCTGAGATCCAGGATTATCGCAGCAAGGTCCAGATGGTGTTTCAAGACCCGTTTGGCTCTTTAAACCCAACCCATACTATTCGTCATCACTTAACTCGCCCACTGAAGATTCATAAGCAAGTGAAGAGTGACAAAGAAATCCCAGCCAAGCTGCTAGAGCTGCTGGATTTAGTCGAGCTGCCAGAAGAAACTCTGAACAAGTTCCCTCATGAACTTAGTGGCGGTCAACGTCAACGCGTCAATCTAGCACGCGCGCTTGCAGTTGGTTCGCAGCTCATTCTTGCTGATGAACCGACATCGATGCTGGATGTTTCGATTCGTTTGGGTGTATTGAATCTAATGCAACGTATGAAGCAAGAGCTGGGTATCGGTTTTTTATACATTACTCATGACCTCGCAACGGCGCATTACATTGCTGAAGAAACCGCGGTCATGTACAAGGGACAGATCGTAGAATGGGGGGATACGCAAGCGATACTAAAGAACCCTCAACACCCATACACTAAGTTATTGATCTCGGCAGTGCCGGATCCTGATCTTCCATTTGGCAACCTAGTAGAAAGTGAACCAAACTATTCCATAGATGCCGATGAGATCCGAAGTCGCAGCAGTATTGTGGTCGAAGACTATGATCAAATCGGACCAAATCACTTTGTAAAACAATGGACTGAGGCAGCTTAATGGACTTGATGACCTGGCAAGATCAGATTTCAGATTGGTATGAAAATAGGAAGCATGATCAAGTAGAAACTTTAGAAGCGATCTTATATCAAGCACCTGTTTCTGTGTTTGGCCCAGAGCTAACTGATGAACAGAGTAAAGCCATCGCCTGTTGGTTAGATGGTGGACTTAGAGTGTTTCAACATGCCAGGCATCAGGACCCATATAAAGCATTTCAAACGTTGCAGTACATTAGCGCTAAGTTAGAGCATACGGCTTGTGATGCAATGACTGATGTTTTGATTAAAGATTGGTGCTTAAAACGGCTACAGCATGTCACCGTACTGTCGCTAGAGTTTTGCAATCAGCAAAATGAACAAGAGCAAGCCCTCTGGAAGGTAAACTCGGACACGCTAATCAGTGCACATGTTAAGGTGATGAGCTATCTTGGTTGGAATGAAATGAAAAGAAAGATGGCTAACTAAGAGGTAAATTGAGCTGAAGTTTAAATGAAAAAAAGCGAGTCTCTTGCGCAAGAGACTCGCTAAGTCAATTCTTATTGAATATGACAATATGGTCCAAAAAGGTCCAAAATAACATGTTAACGTGAGCACGTTAGCGCGTGACTCACATCACAAAATTTAACGCAGCATAATGACAATTTTGTCATAGAAAAGTCATCATTTTGCAAGAAACCAAGTACCACATGAATAATAAAGCTTAAGTTTGCATCAATATTCACGGTAAAAATCTATTTTAGCCAAATACATTCCAGACATTTAGTCAATTATTGCAGTGAAACATCAAGATTAAGCAACATTGCGAACAATAAAAAATCACTTGCATATTTATGCGCTTTAACAAAGCTGAGGCAAAAAAAAGCGAGTCCCCAAAAGGAAACTCGCGAAGTCTATTCAGAATGAATGTAACAATATGAGCCAATCTATTAATCATCAGAAAGGACAAAAGGTTGTCTATTCGAGATAGATATTAGTCACTGAATTGCACTGCAATGTCAGCCCCTTGTAAGAGTTAAGTCTGGATTCTATCAGCGAAAATCATTGTTACATTTAGAATCAATCAGTCATACTTATTGCTCAAATAACACTTTAATGCAGGTAATTAGATTGCCATTTCATCAAGCGCTCTAATTACCATATCATCCACATGACCTTCAAACACCTGCCTACATACTTTACGACGAACCGCCAAACCGGCAATCAAACGTTCAATAGTGAGATGCTTGATATCATTTTGACCATTATATAGCTCAACCGTCTTACTCAATGTCTCGTATGGAAGTGGTTCCTCTCCAACTCTCAGCCAATCAAGCTTGTCAATGAACTCAGAACACTCTTCTTTAATTGAGGCATAGGAGTGCCCTGTCATTGCCGATAGAGCCGTTATGCTGCGTTCTAGCGCCTCTGGGGAGGTGTATTTGGATAGAGTAATGGTGATCTCATCTGCGTTGATCTCTACTAGGTGCTTTTTCTGCTTCACTCGGCGGCCCAAATTGCCCCGTGGAGAAGGCGCTTTACGTTGAATAGGCTCAAATTCGCCGTCTATGATACCTGAGAGCTCGTCTAGCTGTTGCCGGGTAACCATTTCATTGCGAAGTGGGTTTGGCAGCGTAGGCGCCATATTACGCTTTCCTGCATTGGTGGTTCGGGCGCGAGAGTAGCGTAACACCTCTTCCACATCGCATTTGATATCGATTTGGTAATCCGTGACTTTTCCACTTTGGATCATCGTTTCGATCGTTAAGTGGTATCCCCAAAGATTTACGACGAAAAGATCTTCCGTTCCCTTACCATCTGACAAGCGCTTCAACTCTCGGATCAGATCCATAGAAAATCTTCGCCATTCAATGTTACGAGCAAGTTTTTGATTCAACTCGCTTAACAACATGCAATCGGTGTGTCTTCGTACCATTCGACTACGGAAGAACGAATACAACTGGAATACCAAGGTATGCTGCTTCAGAATTTCTGGTGGGAACAAGAAGAAATAATCACGTGTCAGCAGTTCTTCGTAAAACGATGGTTCCCACACTAGGATGTATAAGTTTGGCTTAATTCGAATTTCGCCGTCGGCACCTTCAACAGGCGCTTCTTCCGATGCGGTAATGGTTCGGGCAATGAAGCGAAAACGATCACTCTTAAAGCCTTCTGGCATGTTCTCACTTAGCCAGCGACCTGTCAGTTCATGCAGTTGAAAATCTGTAAATTCAATACGATCAATACTGTCGCGGATTGAATCCCGAGCGGGGCCACTGTCTTTCTTGCCACGTAACGATAGGATATCAGTGATGTACAAAGGCGTTTTATTTGGCACATGAGCTGCTTCCATGTGGTACTGATCTTTATGGTGATCATGGTATTGTACAGTAAGCGTAAACAACGCAAACAGCGTCATCAGATCGTCCACTGTCATGATGTTTTTAGACGATCGCGTTTCAATCACAGCTTTAGTGCCAGAGATCGACACCATCGATTTCTGATAGCTTTTACGAGTACGAGGCGGTGCTAGTGCTTGGTCGATGATCCCGGCCCAGTTAGTTGGCGAGACAACAAACTGATCCGCTTCATCTTTCATCATGGGTGGTGTGTTAAGGCCATGTTCATTAAGTAAGCGTTTGTTTACTTGCGTTTGTGCCAATGCCTTAGAGCGTTTTTGCTTCTCATTTTGGCGAACTTTCTCCGTTACCAAGCTGGTGGCTCCCAAGGCAGAAATCAGTTGGTTAGGATTGACAAACTTATGAAGCATGGTTTTTCCAGCAAGGCCCTCTTCAAAGCGAACAGGGGTTTGCGTAAATAAACCAATACCTACAGCTGCACGTAAACGTTGCTGTAATGCCGCACGTGTCAGCTGACCATCTGTGGCTTCTACAATTTCTGTCGTAGAAACTAAGCCATCTTTGCTACTGAATCCACGTAATGAAATTAGATTAAGCAGTTCTAAGATACTTTTAGTCACCCCTTTGAAATGTTGGTATTGTTCTACCCAATCTGCAGAAGATTCGTGTACCTCAAAAAGATGTCCATCCTTATGGCTTCTTGGTGCTTTAATCAGAATTTTTTCATCAGCTGTCATTTTAGATCCAGATCACACTAGCCGTAGTTTTGCTATGGTTCCGAAGAATAAAGAAAAACAGATCATAAATAAAGAAAAAATCTTTGTTTTTTAAATAACTGATCTTTTTGATTAAACTGATCTTAATTGATTATATGATCTATTGATCTGGTAATTTTTAGGTCTGTAACCTGCTGTTTTGTTAAGTTATTTTTGGTTTCCTCTTCGGAACTATGATCATGTTTTTATCGAAACAATGATCAACAAAATGCAGAAAGCATGATCAGATAACTCCGCAAGTATGATCATTAAATCACTGAAAAGATGATCAAAACACTCATGAAACGATGATCATCATCTTTCTACAACTTATCCACAGAAGATCGAGTCAATCCAAGAGAACTCTATAGCAACTATCGCTTGTGTGGACTCATTTTGTCTCCGGATCGATGATCAAGAGAGAGGGATTTCATCGTTCTGTTCTCAATATTGAGCGTAAAATGTTCAATTGGTGAAAACTTGGCTTTTTCATTTGAATGTTGTCAACTGAAAAGGTTTCGTAAGGATTCGCCGAAAGCATGATCATGATGGTCTTTGCTACATTTTGTATGATGCTTGATTTCATCGTTCCGCGTTTTACGTCTTTATTTTGTTGCCATCCCCCAGTCTATCTGCATTCTGCCGTAAATTGACCGTGAAAAGTCATGCTTCCGAGGTCAAAACGCGCTTGATCATTTTTCCGGTAATTTGATCGCAATGAAAAATTGATATGTCGCGCGCAAGGACACATAAGTTCCTTGATCATGCTTTCGTATTTTCTGTTCTTACTGGAAGTATGATCATGAAGAACCCTTGATCATACTTCCGTTTAATATTGCCCTTTTACATACTTAAACGTACTGGACGCATGATCAAGGCGGTTCTTTTTGTGTTTTTAAATAAAAAAGCCGAATCATCATCAAATACTAGATTCATCTCGCACTATCCGTAATTTAGTACCTTTTTATAATCGTTCCGGTAAAACGTTATATTTACATTGTAAATAAGTGACGTCGTAACACTTTAAAACCACACAAGTATCAATCGCTTTATTCGCTAATATTCGATTAATTTTTGTTATATTTTTATGATGAAATCATAAAACAGTCGTTTGTTAGTGTTTTATGTGTGATGATTGTTCAAAATGTCTGTGCACCTTTTTGTTGTTTTTGGGTTGCAGTGCTGTACAATAAAGTGCAGATATCCTTCCAACGGAATTTGGCATGAAAAGAGAAACAACAATTGAAAATCTCCAAGAGTTAGCAGAACTTACGCAACAAGTTCAAGCTGACCGTATTGAGATTGTTTTGGAAGAGCGTAGTGACAACTACTTCCCACCAATGTCTAAGGCAATGATGGAAACCCGTTCAGGTTTGACTCGCCGTAAGCTGGATGATGCTATCGGTAAGATGGAAGCGGAAGGTCATCAATTCACAAAGAATAATGCCAACCATTATTCAATTACGCTTGAAGAAGCACACATGCTAATGGATGCGGCAGAAGTGCCAAAATTCCACGAACGCAAAAAGAATTCTGAGAATAAACCCTGGATCATCAACGTACAAAACCAAAAGGGTGGTACGGGTAAATCGATGACAGCGGTTCACTTAGCGGCGTGTCTGGCACTAAACCTAGATAAACGCTATCGTATCTGTTTGATTGACCTTGACCCTCAAGGCTCTCTACGTCTGTTCTTGAACCCACAAATCAGTGTGGCTGAGCACGACAACATCTACTCAGCGGTTGATATCATGCTTGGCAACGTTCCTGACGGCGTTGAAATCGATAGTGAATTCCTGCATAAGAACGTGCTGTTGCCGACGCAATACCCGAACTTGAAGTCAATTTCAGCGTTCCCAGAAGATGCAATGTTCAACGCTGAAGCGTGGCAGACTCTGTCTGAAGACCCATCACTAGACATCGTTCGTCTTTTGAAAGAGCAGTTGATTGATAAAATCGCGAATGATTTCGACGTGATTATGATTGATACAGGTCCACACGTTGACCCGCTGGTTTGGAATGCAATGTTTGCTTCAAACGCGCTATTGATTCCTTGTGCAGCTAAGCGTCTTGATTGGGCTTCAACAGTAAACTTCTTCCAACACCTACCTACGGTTTATGAGATGTTCCCTGAAGATTGGAATGGTCTCGAGTTTGTCCGTCTGATGCCAACCATGTTTGAAGACGACAATAAGAAGCAAGTTTCTGTTCTAACTGAAATGAACTATCTTTTGGGTGACCAAGTTATGATGGCAACCATTCCTCGTAGTCGAGCATTCGAAACCTGTGCTGACACCTACAGTACTGTGTTTGACTTGACCGTAGGCGACTTCGAAGGTGGTAAGAAAACACTCGCAACGGCACAAGATGCGGTTCATAAGAGTGCATTAGAACTAGAGCGCGTACTGCACTCTAACTGGCCGTCATTAAATCAGGGGTAATGAATAAATGGCATTGAAAACGTCTGAATTAAACGCGAAATTATTTGGTAAAACCAATAAGCGTCGTGTTGCGACACCTCAAGAAGCGCAAACGGCGGCAAAAGATAAAGCACAAACGATCGAACTTGCCGTTGCGGGTGAGAACACAGTTCAGTTTGAATTGGTTCGTATCCCAGCAGATAAAGTTGCATCAGATACCACGGTATTTGCAGATAATGCACGTGAGCAGTCCTTCTTAAACGAACATGCGCTGTCGGATGTTTTGGTCACATTGAAAGAGCGTGGCCAGCAGTATCCCGCGGTTGGTCGTCGTACTCAAGAAGGAAAGATTGAAGTTCTTGATGGTAGCCGTCGACGTATGTCTTGTATCTTGGCTGAACAAGACTTCTTGGTTTACGTTGCTGATGGTATCAACACCGATCATGCTAAGTTCCTTTCTGATGTAGCGAACGCGCACAAACCTCTGTCTCTCTACGAAAAAGGTAAAGAGATGCAGGCGAAGCTCGAAAGCGGTGAAGCAGAAGACCAGAAAGCGCTAGCTAAAATGTTCCAGTGTAGTGAAGCCTTAGTGAGCGGCGCATTAAAAGCGGCTGCTCTGCCTCTAGAACTATTGCAAGCTTACCCAAATGTAGGTGACTTAGGTCGACCAACTATCGTGAAACTGCATAAGCAATTTTCGTCATTGACGGGTGAACAGCAGCAAAATCTATTGGATAAGTGCCGCACGTCCGAAGGCTACTTGTGGCAGCGAAGCACGGCTCAAGGCGTGGCTCGCTTAACTAAAGACGTGACAGAAAGCATTGAAAGTTGGATTGTAGAATTAGCACCTGCGAAGCCGACTAAGAAAGCTGAAAAAGTCGACCTTGTTAAAGGTCGTGCAAGCTACAGCCGTAAAGGTAACAACCTTGCTCTTAACTTGAAGAAAGTTGACGACAGCTTGATGGACGAGATTCTAGCTTTCGTTGAGAGTAAAATGAAGTAAATCTCTTCTTCTTTGAAACCGCCTTCGGGCGGTTTTTTTATGTCTGTAATTGGGCAAAGTCTCCATGCATCGAGATGTGATAACATGGCGTCAGTTTAATTCTCGGATATACCTAATGCTCGCTCAATCTGAATTCCTTTCTCAACTTCAAACTCAATCTCATGATACGTTTCAACGTCGTGGCGTGGTTATCTATGGTGAACCCGAATGGCAAGATGCGCTAATTGCTGACTTTTACAAACATCAATCGAATCAGACCTGGTTCTGTGTCGGTGATTGCTCTCTTGAAGGGGCTTTTTGTGTCTCTGGCAAACAAGGCAATATGCTGCTTGGTCGTGAGTGCGATGTTTTATTGTTTGATGCGAGAAGCGGAGTTGACGCCAACAGTTTTACCGCTGCTCTTGGTGCTTTGGTTGGCGGTGGATTGCTGCTTGTTATCGCCAATAAACCAGAGCATCCAAGCGAAGCTGATTTGTGGATGCAAATGCATTGGCAAAAACTAACTGTGATAGACCAGAGCCTTCCGTTGCCGAAGTTATCGAGTGTGCAATCTGGTGCGAAGGAAAACCAGTTCGAGCAACAAATAGAAGCGGTAGCTTTGGTTGAGAAAGTTGTAACTGGACATCGCAAGCGTCCATTGGTGCTGACTGCTGACCGTGGTCGAGGTAAAACCAGCGCTTTAGGTATTGCTTGCGCGGAATTACTTGAACGAAAGCCAATGCGTATTTTGGTTACTGCGCCAAACATTAAAGCAGTTGAATCTGTTTATCAGCATGCTTTGCGATTGCTTTCAACCGCACAACGAGTTAAGAAAGACCGCTTGGAAGCAGGGCAAGGGTACATCCAATTTATTGCCCCCGACGAGTTACTTTCTTCTTTACCAGATTGTGATTTACTGCTGGTCGATGAAGCCGCAGCGATCCCTGTGCCAATGCTCAAGCAAATCACGGAACATTATCATCGTTTGGTCTTTTCGAGCACGATACATGGCTATGAAGGGTGTGGTCGAGGGTTTACGCTTAAGTTTGTTGAATGGTTGAAAGAACAAAGACCGGGAATGAAGAGTCACCATCTTCAACAGCCTATCCGTTGGAGCGCCAATGACAAACTAGAGACATGGTTATATGAGGCGTTTCTTTTGGACGCTGAGCTTGAACCGATTAATGTGGCTGAGATTGGCGAGATTACATTGGTCAATCTCCGTAAGTCAGAATTGATTTCTAATCCTTCCGTGTTGAATACATGCTTCGCGCTATTGGTTAATGCGCACTATCAAACTTCTCCTAGCGATTTACTGCATCTATTGCAAGATGAATGTAGCCAAATTTACGTTGCTCTACATGACAGTGATGTGGTCGGTGTGATGATGACAGTGGAAGAGGGCAATCTTGATGAGAACCTAGTTAAAGAGATTCAACTTGGTAGACGCCGTCCCAAAGGGCATTTGGCTCCAGTTAGCATTATTAATCAACTCGGGTATCCAGAAGTTGGGGCGCTTTCTACCCTTCGTGTGATGAGAATTGCTGTTCATCCCGAGTTTCAAGGACAAGGTATTGGCCAGCAGATGCTGGCAAAACTGGAAGAGGATGCTCCATCTCATATCTCTTATCTTTCCACCAGCTTTGGAGCGACGTCTGAGTTGATTCGGTTCTGGCAACGTTCTGGTTTTGACGCCATTCGCCTCGGAACTATGCGTGATGCTGCAAGTGGTTGCTATTCACTTTTGATGATTCGTCAGTGCAGTCCCCAACCTTATCAAGGCTGGATTGAGGAGGCCAAAGCTCTATTCGAAGAACTTATTTCGTTGAGCGCTTCTTCAATTTATCCTCGATTAGAACCTTCTTTAATCCGTAGTTTGTTTTTTCTGCCAATGGAAGTATCTCCATTGAATCAAACAAAGCTATCTCTGATCGAGCATTATGCTTGCGGAGGAAATAGTTTTGAATCTGTCTCTGTATGGCTTCAACAATGGCTTTGGCAAAATGGCCTCGGTGAAGCGTCTGATTTGATGATCAGTAAGCTGCTGTTAAATCAAGACTGGAGTCAGTGTGCAAGACAATACGGGCTATTGGGACGAAAACAAGTAGAGTCGACACTTCGTTCTGAGCTACAAGTTTTGCTGGCAAAATTTACACTGTAAACGGTATTTGAGTACTCCACCGCTGACGACTAGCCACGTTGATTTTACACTGTAAATCCAAACAAACTACTTAGGGTTCCTACTATCGCGATGGCCCCCAAAATTCTCCGTTTATGCAGATCCAAATTTACAGTGTAAACGACCGAAAGGACTGATCGGACGGTCAAAACGGTACGCAAGTCTATGCTATTAGACTTCGCTCGTAAGTCGCTTTGCAAGTAATGTTCAAAGGGAAGGGGAGTGGGCTGTAGACTCGTTCGATGCCGAATTAGAAGCTTAGGCGCCTATGGCTATCATCTTTTAAATACATAGGCGAAGTGCATTACGCTCAGCTCTGAACTATCAAACCAGTTAAAAACAAATTATCTTCAGATCCTAACTCAAAATAGATTAAAACTTGCCACAATAGATCATCGCATGTTTCTTCCGACATTGAGGTCCAAGCACCAGATTGGAATGTCACCGCTACGATAAACCTTGATGAACTGAACTGCTATGTAGACTGATTTTCTCCATTCTTTGGTTAGACTCGGCAATGAAAGTCAGCATTTGAGCTATAACCGAAAGAACCTACTATCAACTTATTACAGCCAGTTTAAGTAAACTTAAAACCAAAAGTTTTTTGCAACTGCGATTACTGTTGAGCTCAATGAGAGATAGTGTAAAAGAGCAACGATGCAAAGGTATTGGAAAAATCGTAAAGAGATTTACAGTGTAAAACGCAGTTCATAATAGTTTGCTGGCCTTAATACACGCTTACAAATCAGTGTTCACTCCTTTAGTGATGTGAGCCCGATTCTTGATGTTGAGAGTTTTGTTCCAAAAACGATTTTAGATAGACTGAAGCAGTAAATGTTTAGCTGGTGTGGCTGATATGTGGAAGCTCTGTCTTAAATGGTCTGAAGACCAAAAGAAGATTATTGCTCACATTCCTGGGGATGTAGACCTGGGTGGTGAGCTAAATCAAAAGGAATTGCCTGAGCAACTTGCTGAGATGGATGCAAGCAAGTTGTTTGTCGATGAAGCTGAAGTTGTGCGCTTTATTAATTGTGCTAGGGAGAGAAAAGCTGAAGCTTATGATGGAATCATCATTGCTGAATTACGTAATGCTGAAGTCTCGGTCGAACTTAGCAACAATGACATGCTAGCGAGCATGTGTGTTGTAGGCGCACATGGAGGTCGCGGCTTGCGTGGTCCCGAGATAGTGCAAGCGTTGGCAAATGCTAAGGTATCTAAAGGCATCAATAAATTGGCGCTAAAGAAAGTCATGGTAGTCAGCACACAACTCAAGCCAGGGGAAACTTTTGTCCAACCTGTTGCGGTTGGTAAGCAGCCCATAAAAGGCAAAGACGCCATATTTACGCCGTTAGTTAAAGATATATCCAAGCGTGTACTCAAGCCCAAGCAAGCTAATTCGGACAGCGATAAGATTGATTTAAAAAATCTGGGTGAAACCATTACGGTTGATGCGGGTGATGAGGTTATGCGTCGGACTCCTGCAACGAAAGGGACGCCAGGATTTACTGTTCAAGGGAAAATCATCCCCCCACAGGCAGGTAAGGATAGCCCAATCAAGCCAGGTAAAGGCACTGAAATAGCAAAACATGATCCTAACTTGTTGCTGGCAACGGTCTCCGGCATGCCAATGATCAAAGAAAAAACCATCGAGGTAGACAATGCATTGTGTCTTAATTGCGTTGGTGTTAATACTGGGCACGTGAAGTTTAAAGGAAATGTGTTTATTTCTGGTGATATTGAGTCTGGTATGATCGTAAAAGCGACAGGCTCTGTCACCGTCGGTGGGTTTATCGAGTCGGCAGATGTGCAAGCACAAGGTGACATTGAAGTAGGTAAAGGCATTATTGGTCATACCGTGCCTGATGGTGAACCCAAGAGTTGCCATGTCAAAAGCAAGGGGTCGATCAAGGCTAACTACGCTCAATTTAGTGAACTTCAATCTGGCCAAGATATTGAGCTTGCCGTACACAGCATGAATAATGATATTAAATGCGGCCATAATCTCACCGTCTTGGATGCTTCTGGGCGCAATGGAACCTTAAGTGGTGGGGTTGCAAAAGTAGGCGACAAGGTAAAATGTTTGCAGCTTGGTGTAGAAGGGGATACGGCTACAAAAGTGGAAGCCTTTGCTCGCTACACGGCATACAAAGAAAAAATCAGCGCGTTAAAAGAGGAATACAAACTCGCTCAAGAAGGTACGATGGAAGTCATTCGTAAAGAACTTGAATTTAAGAAGCGCCCAAAAGCGGAACGAACGGATGAGGAGCAAGCTCAAATTGATGATCTAAAAGAACGCAATAATAAGCATCTTGAAGACGTCAAATCTAAACTCAATACGTTAGAAACTGATTTCGAAGTTCTGCTAGAAGAAAATGTTGTAGAAGCCACTGAGCGAGTTTTTACGCGCGTAACGGTTCAGTTTGGTGATGAGCAAGTGATCACGAAGCGCACACATGGAGGCTGCGTTTTTAGCTTCAATCAGTATGAGATCAAAGTTGCAGCCAACCTAGAAGAGGAAGACGTCGCAGTATAAATTGTCGTCGCTCATTCAGTTTTAGGATTAGAGTAAAAAACACTTAGCCCAGTTCAGAACTGGGCTATTTTATATCGTATACCCAGGTGCGATTTAAACGTCTCGCGGGCTTAAATAAAAAATCGGCAGAAAAGTAAGCAAACCAAGGCCCTTATTATTTGCAAAGGGAACCCTTTGGAAGTGTGTCATTGTTCCGATTACGGTTTCAAATAACTTGGTAAGAGCTCGCTACAACACGGTGTTGTTTTACTTGAACTTGAGCCAATGGCGACGCTCTGAATACTGCATCTGGAAGCTACTTGGGTTTAGCTAGCGACTTCTCTAACGTGACTGTATATGCTCAGCGTAGTAGGTAGCGAGCTTTTCTATATCACCGCTGCACATAATTTTCATCGCTTGTTTGATGTTCTCTAAAGGCCAGTCCCACCATTTCATTTCGAGTAGTGATCCAATTGCGACCTCATCAAACCTTTTTCGGACGACATGGTTGTTTGCAACCACAATCGAATAAGGTGCCACATCTTTTGTGATGACAGCTCGTGCACCAATGACCGCACCATCACCGACAGTTACTCCTGGCATTATCATTGCCTCTGTGCCAATCCAGACATCGTTGCCAATAACGGTATCACCGGCACGCTCAAAGCCGCTTTGTGCCCCATCGCCAAACTCTTCCGGGGAAAAGGGAAACGTGGAAATCCAATCAATACGATGCCCCTGATTACCCGCCATCATAAAAGTCGCGCCAGAGGCAATTGAACAAAATTTGCCAATGATCAGTTTATCGACTTCTCCATATGCGCCGTTTTGCCACTCTTGTTGTGTCACGCTGTCGCCCATCAAATAACGAACAGCCTGAACTTCGAAGGTTTTCCCGTGATAAAACCCCGAATAGTAGCTGTAATCCCCAACTTCGATATTTGGATTCGTTACGTGATCTTTTATGACTTGGCCAGTTAACCAAGTTTCAAAAGCGTTCATCTGTATTCTCCATGCAAAAATTTAAGTTGTGCGAAGTGTAGAGCCTTTCTATTATTTCCAGTAGATTGATTTTAGAGATTCATAATTACCATATGGAAATAAACTGGCTCAGTTACGTGCCGATTTACATTGCATTGTGTGAAGAGAAAAGTATTGCTGGTGCTGCTAAGAAGCTGCGCTGTTCCAATGCACATGTTAGTCGTCAGCTCAGACAGTTGGAGGCAATACTCTCTGTTCAGCTTATCCAACGTACCACGCGACAATTTAACCTTACTTACGATGGGCTGCGTTTCTATCACCAAGTGAAAGGCTTAATGGAAAACGTGGAACAGATTAATGAACAAGTGATGGAAAGCGATAAGGTTGCTGGGCATTTACGTATTGCTGCTTCCGCCTCATTTGGTGCCGAGTTACTCAACCCTTCATTAATCGCTTTTCGTAAGCGATTCCCCGACGTAACGTTTGAGGTGATTTTCACTGAAACACCGCTCGATTTGATTGAGTCTGGATTTGATCTTGCGTTCTTTTTTACCGACTCTCCCCCTGAAGGGTATGTCGGACATCATCTGCGCTTTTTACACTGTAAACCATTCGCGAGCAAAGCGTATCTAGCTACAAAACCATCACCAAGCACGCCAGAAGATTTGCATCTTTTAGAACACATTATTTATCGCAATACTGAATTGAATCTGGATACATGGCACTTTCATCACCAGCAAAATCAACAAAACATCAAGGTCACGTTATCCAGCGTGCTGTGCTTTAATCTTGTCCAATCGATGCTTGATGCGACAGTAGCTGGTTGCGGTGTCGCGATGCTGGATGAGTTTGCACTGGAAAAACTGAGTCCCCAAGAGCGAGCGCAACTTGTCAATTTACTCCCCGATTGGCACACAAACGCGATACTTCCGCTCTATCTTCTATACCCTAAACGTGAACATCTACCGAAACGGACACGAGCATTTATTGAGTTTTTCAAAAACAACAGATGATTTGGTAGTTTTTATTCAATAACAACCTGTTGTGGTAACAATGGCCTTGTGAACACTGGTTCTTATGTTCCAACTATCGTTGAAGACAGTGCATCAATCGGTTATCTAGGCGCGCATGTAGAGGCTTCGCAAGCAAACCTTATGGTTGGCTATGAAAGCATGAGCGGTTGGCGTATTTTGGGTGGTTTAGCTGCTACTGATACGGAAGCGACCGTGTACAACGCATACACATCAGTCAGTGACTCAGATTCTTCGATTGGTTTCGCTGTGCAAGGTGGTTACGTGTTCCAAAATGGAATTACGTTGGATGCTCAAATTTCAGTTGTAGATTTTGCTGGTATCGATGCAACAACTTCTAGTCTTCTAGTCTTCTAGTCTTCTAGTCTTCTAGTCTTCTAGTTGGCTACAAGTTCTAATTCTTATTGGGGACATGAATTTTGTGTCCCCTGTGACTTTTCTGTTATTCGTATACAACAGCAAACCGACTTCTTAATGGGAATTAAAGGTCTGGTTGGTGCCGCGCATAGTTTTCATCGCTTGTTTGATGCTCTCTAAAGGCAGCCGTATTGGTGTTAGATACTTACCAACGCTTATTGAACTGTTTTTTAAAGTAATGAAACCAAACTAAGACCATTAGAAAAGTGTTAAAAATCAGTTGTTCAGTAGATTTTTTCTACCATGAATATTAAATCAGGCTCTCATTTCTCTTATAAAACATAGAATTGGAGGTGCGCAGCTATTTGCGCTTTAGTATCGTCATAAGACCGAATCAATTTGCGTGATTTATGAGAGGTTGGCGAGCATGTACAAAGTGGATGACTTTCGTATAGAGCGGGATCAGTTTTATGTGAAGAATGACGTCTATCCTCTATCACGAGTCCACGATATTGAAATTAAATGTCTGAGCATAAGAGAAAAGCTTTTTAAGACATTGTGTTGGATGTCTATCGCTTCCTCATTACTTTGGTTAGCGTGGGATACGAACTATCCCAATTGGTATTATTGGATAGCGCTAGCATCAGTGTTAATGGGTATTGGCTTCGGAGTTTACTTCGGTGCTAAGTACGAGCTCAGGATTGAGTTTGCTCTAAATGATGGTACTGGTTTGCACTGGGTGCCAGTTGCTAAGTGCCACAACGAACAATGTCTCGAACTGTTCGAGCGACAAGTCGCAGAGGTTCAGGCCGCTATTACCAAATATTTAATTACATGAGTCATGGTTTTTTTGCCGAACCTGTAGCGATACTGGATCGGCCAACGCTGCTCTAGACTCGCTATTCTGGATGAGCTAGTCGTTTAACCAGGTGAGCCACGCGGTGTCCTAGATAGCGCGCGGTTGCAGCATCTACTTCATGAAGTTGCCCATCTTCTGCCTTAGATACCACACCAAGCTGTGTTCCGAGGCGATTAATTCCTTTGTCAGCAAAACCATGAGCTGAGTCTAATCCTACCCAAATCATGCCATGTTGGCTTGCCAATGTAAGAAGATACTGCAATGTCGTTGATTGGTCGCCATTCAATGCTCCTCCAGACGTGAACCCTGCGGCTACTTTGCCCGACCATCCCTGCTCACCCCAGTATTCACTGCTAGCATCAGCAAATGCTTTAAACTGCGCAGCTACGCTGCCCATGTAGGTTGGTGAACCGAATATAATGGCATCACATTGTGCAATAGACTGAAAAAGATCAGAGTTTTGGTATCGACCTGTAATGATGTCGGTTCCCAAGATACGGTAGGAAACGACGTTTATACCTTGTGACTCGACACCGGCAGCGACTGCTTGTGCAAGTTGGCCAGTAATATTGGTATTGGTGAAGTAAACAATGGCGATTTTTGGCATACAATCCTTCTCATGTTTTGTCGTTAGGGGCAAGACCCGAGTGTGTTGCTTGAAAAGGATGATAAAACCTCAAGCTAGATTGAGGTCAAGAGGGGCTTTAAAAAATGCGAGGAAACAAAAAGCCGATGTATCACATCGGCTTTGGTAAAGGTTATTTCTGTCTACGGGTATAAATACGAGCAGTAGCTTTTGGCTCTTCAGGTTTAGCTTTTTCTTTTGCCAGCTTTAACACCGCTTTTTGTAGCATCAGGTTGTTTGGGTAAGTGATCAGGTTGCCGTTGTCGTGCTTGATCAACACATGGAACATGCGGATCTCTTGAATCTCACCGCTGATGTCTTCATCTTTGTCTACGACTTTGATGCGATCACCAACGCGGTATGGGAAGACAAAGAAAATAAGAAAACTTGCTGTGATGTTACTGAGAATCGACCACTGTGCGATAAAGGCAACACCTAAGACCGCAAAGATCGATGATAGAAATAGAGAGACATCGCCATACCCAATTCCGGTTACGATAGCGAAGAGTGAGGCAAACAGAAATGAAAATGCGACGTTGAAACAGCGTTGAATAAAGCTCAAGCGTGCTTTGTTTACGCCTTTGGCTTCTGCCAAATTCAGAATCGCGCGGTTGGCAATTTTCTTTAGCAAGCGATAAGCGATCAGAATGATGACGCCCATCAACACTTTATAACCGATAGAGCCGGCAGTGAAATACTGGCCAATTTGCTCCAAGTGCATCCAATGATTCATTTCTTCAACTCGAGAATATTAAGAAGGCGCGTGTTATAGCCGATTTTCGCTCGCAAGTAATTAACTATTTTGAAAGCGGGGAGATAATTGTGTTGGACAATTTTTGACCTGCATCTCAGTTCCAAACGGTGATGGAATTAAGCCTGATCATCGTACTGCTGGCTGCTGCTAAGCTAACTATGTAGCTCACGTGTGTGGTGTAAAGTGGAAGGGATGCGATGGAAGAAGACGAAAGGGCAATCATGGGATTAGCCGCCATTGTTGGTTTTGTTCTCTTGTGGGTGTTTTTAGAAGAGTTCGCTTATTTTGGTTTAACTATGGCAAATAAATAAGCCCCGTCTGATGGGTATCAAACGGGGCTTGCATAAAAAGCCTGTCCTGTTAACTAACGGCTTTTACTTTGCCTTGTTTTAAGTCATTCAGTACTTGTGCTTTTGGACCGTCAGCAATAATGCTGCCTTTCTCCATCACGATAATTCGATCAACCACATCGAGCATCGAAGTTTTGTGAGTTATGAGGATTAAGGTTTCTGCTGGTTTTAATTGCGTCAATTGGTGTTTGATTTGCATTTCGGAGCGGTTATCCATAGCACTCGTTGGCTCATCCATAAGTAGCACTGGTGGGCGACCAAGAAATGCTCGTGCAATAGTGACTGCTTGACGCTGACCTCCAGATAGCATTGCCCCGCCTTCGCCAACTTGGCGTTCAAGACCCGCTGGATCGGCTTGAGTAAATACGGTCACTCCTGCACGGTTAGCCGCATCCATAACATCTCGGTCGTCTGCTAGCGGGCGACCCAGTGTAATGTTGTCACGAATTGAGCCATAGAACAGGTTGCTGTCTTGTGGAACACAACCTATGTTGCGACGTACATCGACGTGGTGGAGTTGCTCCATGTCTGTATCATCAATACGAACATGCCCTTCAGTTGGCTTATAAAGCCCCATGATCAAGCGTTCGAGAGTTGTTTTACCCGAACCAATACGGCCGATGATTGCGACCTTTTCACCAGGATTGATCGTCAAGCTAAGACCACGGATTGAAGCGACAGGTGCATCCGGGTAATGGAACGTGACACGATCGAGCTCTACCTTACCTTGAATAATTGGTCGGTGAATATAACGTTTACCTTCTTCTTGCTCATCGGGCATTTCCATCACCTGATTGATGATGGTCATCGAAGATTTTGCTTGGTTGTAACGAGTCGAGAGTAATGAAAGTTGCACTAGTGGGCCAATCGCTCGGCTACTTAACATGGTTGCGGCAATCAGACCGCCCATCGTCAAATCTCCATTGGCGATGAGATATACGCCTAAGATGATCATCCCTACGTTACTACTTTGCTGTACAAAACCAGCCGCATTTTGGATGCTGTCTGTGATGCGGCGGCTCTTGATATTCCAGTTTGCCATGTGCGCGACCGCTTCTTCCCAGCGGTATTGAAACTGACCTTGGGCGCTTAGTAATTTAACGGTTTCTAACCCAGATAGACTTTCAATCAAGTTGGCATATTTTTGTGAAGCAAGACGAGAGCCTTCTTCTATTGATCGACGTAAAGGGCCTTGAATCAATAGAGAGTGGATGATGAGAATCACGACACCGACAATTGGTACGTAGACCAAATCACCAGCCATAAGCCAAATGATTACCAAGAATAGAATCGCGAATGGTAGGTCAATCAACGCGCTTACTGTTGCAGAGGTAAAAAACTCTCGAATAGATTCGAACTCTTGTAAGTGACGAGCAAAAGCACCCACAGACGGAGGACGCGATTCCATTCGGATTCCCATGACTTTGCTAAACAGCTTAGAGGAGATAAGGATATCGGACTTTTTACCTGCTACATCGATAAAGTAGTTTCGAAGCGTTTTTAAGAGGAAGTCGAACAGGAAGACAACAAAAATACCACTAGCAAGAACCCATAGGGTTTCAAATGCAAGGTTAGGGACCACTTTGTCATATACCAAACGGGTAAACATTGGGGCCGCAATAGCAAAGATATTGATGAGCAAAGAAGCGATGAGAACATCGCGATAGATGCGTTTAGATTGCCACAGTGTCGACCAAAACCAGTGACCTTCTTTGGTTTTTAGTACCTCTGGAGAGCGCTCGTCATACCGAAACTGCTTTTTTACCAGAAAGTAACGACCAGTGTACTGTTCTAATAGCTCTTCTAGTGGGATTGCGATAGGCACCAAGCCACTTTCTAGTGTTGTGACTTCGGCTTCTTTTTTTTCTAAGTTAATACTGTTTAAGACGCAGGAATCGCCGCCTTTTAAAAGTAAGATGGCCGGTAAGATAAGGCTGGAGATATTCTCCAGCCCTGCACGGTTCTCTTTTGCGACAAGGCCAGCCCTTTCAGCCGCTCTAGGAAGCAAAAATGGGGTTAGCTTGCCATCGGATAACGGTAAGCCGTTGATCAAGGCCTCTGGCGAGTTTGCTAACCCATAGTATCGGCTAACGTAGATGAGCGAGTTTAATAAAGGGTCTTTCATCCTTAACCTTTTTTAATCTTTATCAACGATGAAGCCTTGGAATACTTCAACAAAATGTTCAGTTAGGAAATCTAGCTGAATTTGTGTTTCCACACGTGATGCAATCGTTATGATGCCCAAGTTATGTGCGGTGCGAGAAATTGAAGTCAAAGTGAATTTCTGTTTCTCATCATGTAAGTTATGAGTGAATAAGTAATCTAGCTTCACATACCCAGGGCGGAACTCTTGAATGTAATCCAGTGATTGGAAGTTACGTCCATAGTTATCAACACCAAACTCAGCGCCCGCTTGGCGAATGGCATTACATAGCAGTGCGGTGTGGTGTGGGTGTTCAACAAAACAGTCTTCAGGTATCTCAAAGTGTAGCATTGACGCTGCTTTGGTATGCTTCTCCAGAATACTGGTTGTCCAACGAATAAAGGACGGTTGAGCCAAGCTGCTTTGTGCAATGTTGATGGCAACAGGATCCGTGAGTTCTCCGCTTTCTAGCATCGAAATCATGGATTCTATGACGTACTGGTCGAAGATATTGGTTGCTTCAAGCTGCTCTAATGCAAACAGATATTGGTTCGCACGGTAAGTCTCACCATCTTTTTCAATGCTAGAGAACACCTCTTTATGGAAGACTTTACCCCAAGAGTTTTTCGCTTCTTGAAAACGGAATTTGATCCAACCGCTATGAATCGCTTCTTCTACCAGAGCTTTCCATTGCTGTTTACCCATCAAGCTTGAAGCGCTATCACTAGCGATGAAGCCGTAAGCCTTGTCTGGTTCTGACTTCGCTTTTGACAGCGCATTGTCCACCATAGACATAACTTCTGTTCTGGTTTTCTCTTCTTTACTGTGTGCTACACCCAGAGAGGCTTTTGGCTTAGCCATGCCTGTAGGGTCAGTATTTAGGCCATTCACACAGTTCATGATGCTATCAGCCATTAGGCGTAGTTCGCTTTCATCCATGTGTGGGAATAGCAAACCAAACTCATCACTAGATAAACGTGCGATTGTCGCTCCTGGGACATCAATGGTGTTCTTCAAACGCTGAGAAAGCTCTTTTACATGCGCATCTGCACGTTGGTAGTCCTTCGTTTCGTAGATATCACCAATGTACTCTGCATGTAGCAAGGCGATACCACCTTGAGTTTGTTCTGCGAGCCATTGGTCTACTTGGTTAATGTAGAACGAACGGTTACCCAGTTTTGAAATTGGATCTAGGTAGGCTTGAGCACGCAGACGTTGGGCTTCTTTGGCTTGCTCTTTAAAAGAAAGCTCGATTTGCGCAGACATGGTATTAATGCCATCAACAACGGCGATCAGATCTTTTGTCTTAGGACGTTTTAGCGGGTCCCCAAACTGGTTGTTAGCGATTTCATGCATCTTCTTCACAATCGCATCGAGCGGCTTTAATGAGCGGCGTAAGATGTAAGAGATAGAGATTAGACCCGCTAGGAAAATCAAACCAAAGGCGCTTAGTAGACGAATAAACCCTTGCCACAGCTGCTCGTAAGCTGCACCTGGGTGGCTGATGATTTCAACTTCGGCTAACTGCATCCAGCCACTGGTTACCACACGTTTATCATGGATAGCTTTAAAGAGGTTTAGATCGATAAACCATTGTGGTACTGAGGTTGGTTTTACTGGGTACGAGCGTACGATTTGATAGTCTGAATCTAGCGCTGTTAAACGCACTACCGAATAGGTACTGCCGTCGAACAAAGCGTTGATTACTGACTCTACGGCAACCTTATCCTTGTTCTGTAGATAAGGCGCAAGAGCGAGACCTACCGTATTAATGGTATTGTTGACCTCTGAACGTTGCTGTTGCTCTAAGCTGTTACGAGTAGTGTTGAATTCGATTACGAATACTGATGTCATCAAGAGTATAAAGACCGTAACCATTCCCACTACAAGTTTCTTATAAAGGGTCATGTTTCTTACTCGTCATAGTTAATAATAGGTTTGTTTAAGTGCAACTTACGCTCGCGCGAACGTAAGTCATTCCAAAGGCTCAAACGTGATGATTTCCCGGCGAGTTCACCGTTACTGCCTGCAGATTTCATCAACCAAAGGTTTGAACCGTTAAAACTGTAAATCGGTAGCAAGTCGCTACGTTTGGAGGCTTTGACTACTTCTGGATTTATATTGTCCAAAATCAAAGGCTCTGAGCTTTGTGTTGGGTAATACGCGAGAACCATATGGAACTGATTCAGTTCAATGGCTTTAACGTACACCAAGCGCATTTTTGAATCAGGAACACCCAATTCAAGCAATGAGAAATACTTGGCGATAGTAAAATCTTCACAATCTCCGGCGCTACTACCTAAGAACTCTAAAGGTGTTGCCCAGTAGTCCTTTTTCCCCCAAAGCTTTATATCATCGACAAAATACATTTGGTTGAAAAAGTCATTGACTCCCGTCAGTTTTTCTTGAGTAGTAAGGTGTTGGTATAACTCAATGTTTTCCCGCCATGTTTTAACACGTAAGCCCGCTCTTTCACCGTAGGTGTTGGTGACCGCGTTTATCCATTTCTGCTCTAGTGGGCTCTGGGCTCCTCCGGGAAGAGCGAGCAAACTTAAACCCAACAGAACGCTAACTTTACGCTTTAAATTCAGTGGCATAATCGATATACATCACAACTGTTATTACGATCAATGTTCGTCATTGAGAACTTACTTAATTTGAGCTCGTTGATCGGATCTTTGCTTCGATGCTTACTCCTTTAATGCGTTATTTTTTGCGCTCAAAATTGGCTTCAATAGGTACTCCAATACTGTTCGCTTGCCTGTGATGATATCAACAGAAGCGGTCATACCTGGAATAATCGGCAGATCGGCACCCTTACCAAAATTGGTTTTATCAGTTCGTACGCGGACGATATAAAAGCTATTACCTTCTTCATCCTGAGTAGTGTCTGCACTGATGTGTTCGAGTACCCCTTCTAAGCCTCCATATTTAGTGAAGTCATAAGCGGTGAACTTAACGATAGCGTGTAAATCTGGACGTAAGAATGCAATATCTTGAGGGGCGATTTTCGCTTCCACCAACAAAGTATCTTCGGTTGGAACGATTTCTACAATGTCCATACCGGGTTGAATAACCCCGCCAACCGTATTGACGTTTAACGTTTTGATCGTGCCTGTTACAGGGGATACGACGATAGTCCGGTTAACACGGTCTTCTAATCCAACCGCAGATTCAACCAACGCAGACAACTGATCTTGAGTTTTATTGAGTTTCTCTTGTTGCTCCGAACGAAACTTAAGTGCCACATCTATCCGGTTCAACATTGCCTCTTTGATCGAAGATTTGATCACCGGGATCTTAAGTTCGCTCGATGTCATTTCACGGCGAGATTCGTTGACTTGACGCTGTAGTTTCAATAGCTCAATACGTGGAACGACGCCTTCATCAGCAAGAGGTTTCGTGATATCCAGCTCTTTCTTGGCAAATGAGTAACTCTGACGCAAGTTGCGCACACGAGCTTCGATCTCAACTAGATCTTGCTGTTTCTGTTTTACCTGTTGATCAATGACCGATAATTGGTTGCGCAGGTTGTCTAGATCTTCACGGTACTCCGCTTTTTGGCGTTGAGTCAGTTTTGGCTGGTTTTCTTCTAATGTCGGTGGGAAGGTCAGTTTTCCGTAATCAAGCAGAACGCTTTTCTCCCAATCCTTTTCATCAAACTCTCGATTCACTTCGACACTGCTAATAGAGGCGGAGAGCTGCAAAACTGACGCGGTTAAGTTAGCCACTTGCTGTTCTCGTTCAC
The DNA here is from genome assembly GCF_030248515.1 of Vibrio sp. D401a. NCBI lineage: Bacteria > Pseudomonadati > Pseudomonadota > Gammaproteobacteria > Vibrionales > Vibrionaceae > Vibrio > Vibrio sp. D401a. The sequence goes on from NZ_JAHGAI010000006.1 coordinate 60,000, forward strand.
GAAAGTCAGAGCGAAAACGCGTGTCATCAATCAAAAGCAATTGCTGACCCTTTTCGACTTGTTGGCCTTCTTTGACAAGGATCTCTTTAACTAAGCCACCTTCTAAGTTTTGCACGACTTGTATTTGCGATGAAGGAATGACTTTTCCCTGACCAACCGTGACTTTGTCAATCTCTGCCCAAGATGCCCAGCCAATCGCAGCAGCGAAAAAAAGCACCATTACCCAAAGCATTAAACGGGCACTACTTGGTGTGTTGAGAAGCAATGCTGCGGTCTTGTCGTCAACAAAATCCAACTCTTCGTTGCTGAGTTTGTTGTAGTTATCTCGGCTCATTACATTCCTTGTTTTATAAAGAATAAATATCTTTTTGATTTTATTCTCATTTATTGACCATGTTAAGTAATAGCGACAGGATCAATAAATTAATTCTATCTAGGCCTTGAACTGTGTTTTGTCCAACTGATGCTTTTTTAGCTTGTCATACAATGTCTTGCGTGACACGTTTAATTCTAGTTGAACCTCTTTCAGCTTGCCTTTATGGCGTTGTAAAGCATCAAATAACAGACAGTATTCAAAGTGTTCTGTGCGCTGAGTCATACTTTGGAGTTCAATGCTGCGTTCGTTACTCCATTCACTCATAGGAAATGCTGCTGGTTTTAATGCTCGTAGCTCGGCGAACTGTCGTAGTTGTTTGATGTTCTCAGGCCACGACATTTGGGTTACTTGGTTTATTTCTTCCAATGTAATTTGTGGCGGCTGCAACTGATATCGGCTCGCGGAGTAGCGGACAAAGTGCTTATACAATGGAGCGATATCTTCTTTGCGTTCGTCTAGTGTGGGTAAGTGAATAACGAGAGCGGTGTTTTGAATATCAAAGCACGCACTGATGCCAGCACCTAAAACGCGTTTCAACCCAGGGTGCTGCACCAGTTTATCCCAACGATCGGCAGGGAGATATTCGAGACTGTGGACGTATAAACTGGATGATGATTTGCCTTGCGTAAGATAATCAATGCTTTTAGTAAATGCTTCATCAGAAAGTTCAGATAGATCGTACCCTGAAGCGATAAGTAGTTCGCTGTCTGGCGTCGCGTGAATATCGTGAGCAAACTGGGCAGCTAAGCGGCGGCCAGTTCCTTCTTTGCCTAAGAATATCATCGGTTTATTTGGTGTGCTGCTAATGATGGTTCGACGTATTGTTACCATTGCTTGGCTGTGACCGATCATTTTGGGACCAACATGAGTTTGCATGTCGAGCTCTTTTTTAAGCCATACGTTTTCTTGCAGGAGCAGCAGCTTGTCTTTGGCATTGTTCAGTGACTTCATTAGTTGCTCAGTCGAGAAGGGCTTTTCCAAGAAATCATAAGCGCCTGCTTTCATCGCTTCCACAGCCGTTTTAACGTCACCATGGCCAGTGAGGACAATGACTTGAAAGTGTGCATTTTTGCTTAGTAGGGTTTTCATGAATTCGAGCCCATCCATGACGGGCATATGAATGTCCGTGATAACTACTGCTGGCGTTTGCACGTCAATTTCCCTGAGTGCTTCTATGGCATTTGGAAAGCAAGTAACGGTTAGTCCTTCAATCATTATTGCTTGGGAAACAGCATCACGAATGTGGGGCTCATCATCGACAAAATAGATTAGATCATTCATGAGGTTGCTCCGTAGGTTCTGTTACAAGAGGGACGGTAATCACGAAGGTCATGCCAGCTAACTCATGGGTACTTTTGTTGGCGTGATTAAATGCAGTCAAACTGCCGCCGTAGCTCTCAAGAATCCTTTTAGAAATCGTAAGGCCAAGCCCTAAACCTTCTGGTTTGGTCGTAAAGAATGGATCAAACACTTTTTCTAATGAAGAGTCTGACATTCCCGGGCCATTATCAGAGATTAAAATGTCACATAAATTATCGTGACATTGAACAGCCAGCGATATCTGAGGATCAATACGTTGTCCATCCATGGCTTGAGCCGCATTGTGGAAAAGATTAATCAACACTTGCTCAAGCTCGACACTGTGAATGGCTAAGCTTATGTTGCGGTGAATGGTTGGGACTTTCAGCGTGACGCCTTGTTTGATCAGTTTGTTGCTCAGTATGCTGGTGGCGTTGTGAACAGAGTCATGCAAATTGGCGATTTCATTACGTGTGTTTTGATCTGATTTACGAGTAAACACTTTTAAGCGAGCAATCACCTCTGAAATTGTATCATTCAAGCTCAGCATCTTGGCAAGATTAGCCGTGACCACAGGGTATTGTTCCATTGCCATCAAACGCTGAGAGTTTTCTGTGTATGTTCTCAGTGCGGCTAGAGGTTGGTTAATTTCATGGTTAATGCTGGCTGAAAGCTCTCCTAAAAGAGCGAGCTTTGCGGCTTGCGTGAGCTCTTGCTGGGTTTGTTTCAGCTCTTTTTGGCTCAGCTGATATTGACTAATTGTTTGTTGTAACTGTTGGTTTGCCTGACTTAGTACTACGGTGCGTTGTGTTACTTTTTCTTCCAAACTGACATTCATTTCCGCTAGACGAGCTTTGTTGACCATCATCTGAAACCAAGCCAGAGCGATTAAGCTCATTAAGCTGTAGAGAATCAGAAAGATGATGTCTGCTTGTAATGCTGCCATCAGAATTTGATTTTTCGTGACGATAGCAATGACTCGATAGCCTTTTGCATGCAAAGGCTCGGCAAAGGCAAGGTAATGCTCTGATGGCAGCAAAGAAGAGTGTTCAAAATCCGTGAAGTCACCTTCTTGGGTTATATCGCCACGGTATTGAGGGAGTTGGTCACCATATTGTTGTGTGCGTGTGAGGTAGCTTGTTTGCGACTCTGTTAAGGGGAACAGCGCTTTGTATCGCCAGTTGGGCAAATTGCTCATAAACACAATATTGTGTTCATCTACCACGAGTATATCCGTCGATTCTTGAGCAAGGCTTTGTTCGAGTTGTTCGAGGTTTACTTTTACCGTGATAACACCAAGCACGTTTCCATCGGCGATTAGCGGGGAAGCAAAAAAATACCCTCGTTTATTTGAGCGAGCCCCAAGCGCAACATATTGAGCTTTCTCCCCTTTCATTGCGTTTTGGAAATAGGGTCTAAAGCTAAAATCTGCACCAACGAAACTGTCTGCTTGTTCAAAATTGCTTGATGCGATTACGGTTCCTGTTCGGTCATGAACATAGATCGTGTCGGCAAGACTTTGTTTAAGCCAGTCCGATAATAGTTGATTAAGTGATGATGAAGGTTCTTGATTTTTAAGTGCAGACAACAGGCGAGGATCATGGCTTAGTACGTTGGGGATTTGTTCAAACTTCGCCAGTTCAGCGTCGATTTTTTGTGACACTTGATTTGCTAATGTTGCAAGAAGTGATTGCCATTGGCGTTGCTGATATTGAGTCGCATAGTAGTGGGTAAGCAGTAACCCGACGAGTCCAACTGCGCTAATCAATAAAACAAAATGCCGAATGGCTTTAGGGTTGAGTATGTTCACGGCGAGCTCACTGGTTTTTAACGCCATGTTAGCAAAAGGCATTTAAAGGTACATTGAGCCACAACCACAACGAGAATTAGATCTGAATTTTGTGGGTTTGAACAAGGAATATCGGCGTATCAAAGAGTAGGGTGAGGCCCATTACCTTTGCGCTAACAAGGCTGACCTTGTAATTCCCCACCATCAAGCGCACAATCGAGAAAAAATAGTGAAGGAGTGAAGATGGAACTTTCCGACATCCGCCGTGAATACACAAAAGGTGGCTTACGCCGTAAAGACCTAAAAGCGGATCCAATCGACCAATTTAACTTATGGTTGGAGCAAGCAATCCAAGCTGGTTTGACTGATCCAACAGCAATGACAGTTGCAACGGTTGATGAAAACGGTATGCCATTTCAACGTATTGTTTTGCTTAAGAACGTCGATAAAGACGGCTTCGTTTTTTATACCAACTTAGGCAGCCGTAAAGCCCAGCATCTTGAGCACAACAGCAATATTAGCCTCCATTTCCCATGGCACCCGCTTGAGCGACAAATTCATATTACTGGTGTCGCAGAGAAGTTGTCACCAATGGAGAACATGAAGTACTTCACTTCGCGCCCGAAAGAGAGTCAGCTAGCGGCCATTGCGAGCAAACAAAGCAGCCGCATCTCTGCTCGTGGTGTGCTAGAAGGAAAATTTCTAGAGCTGAAACAGAAGTTTGCTAAAGGCGAGATCCCTGTACCTACCTTTTGGGGAGGGTTTAGAGTTAAGCCTAAGAGTATTGAGTTTTGGCAAGGTGGTGAACACCGTCTGCATGACCGCTTCTTGTTCTCTCAGCATGATGGCGAGTGGGATATTGATCGCTTAGCGCCATAGCTTTGAACATCAGATAATAAAACACCGCCGAAAGGCGGTGTTTTGTTTTGAGGCATTTATTGCTTAAGCTCGCTTATCTTCTATCTCCTCACTAAGGCCACCTGTTTGATTTTGTTATATCAAGTTAATTATAATCAATTGGATACATTTTGGGGCTAGTTGTTGGCGATGGAGTGACGGCAATCGTTACGGAAAAGTTACTCTAGAAAAATACAACTATCTTCCAAGTTGAACTCCAATGCTTCTTTAAATGTCGTAAAGCTATATAACTCGTCCCAAGATACGCGATCTACTATCTCGTACATTTGACTTTCAATGTTGAAAACTATCCGAGTAGTTGATTCTTCACTATATGCAAAGTACTTCCTCAATGATTCTTCTTCCCAAAACTCCAAGTTTGCATCCAGAATACCATCTATAAAATACGGGGCGTGCTTTTGTTTACATCCGTAAAGATTAAATCCGTTACATGAAAAACCATCCGTAGCTTTTAAAATAGAGATGTAATCTTCACTTAAAGATAAGTTGAAAAGTGTATTTGCTTGCTTATTGCATTCATCAATGTCGTTTGTGCTAGCAGGTAAAACGAAAAATCCAGTTCCAAGGACCTCATGTTCTCTCTCGTTTTGAGCTCGTAACTTGTCTAACATACTTAGTCCTATTTTCTAGGGTGTATGGGCCATATTAGATACACAAAAACGTCCCTTTTTGGCGTTTTCAACCATAACAGGTTTGTCAGGCTGTATTCTTAAATCGATCTCTGATTTATTGTGTACAAGTTAGGCTTTGACTTTTTCTACACCTTTTTTAAGTCGTTCTGGTGCTCCCCAAAGTAAAGGCGACAAAATGGCTACAACTTTGAAATTAGGTCAACCGTAGTCATTTTGCCGCCCTTGTGTAGTTAACAGATTTATACTGATGAGCTAGTTAGGTTGCTTCTATCTCCTCACCAAGGAACCCCCCAGTTTGGTGAGCCCAAAGTTGAGCATAAATACCGTTGTTAGCGATAAGCTCTTTGTGCGAACCTTGCTCGACGATGTTGCCTTTATCAAGCACAATCAAACGGTCCATTTGCGCAATAGTCGACAAACGGTGCGCGATGGCGATAACGGTTTTGCCTTGCATCAGCTCGTTCAAGCTTTCCTGAATGGCGGCTTCAACTTCTGAATCCAGAGCTGAAGTCGCTTCATCAAGTACCAGCAATGGTGCATCTTTTAGTAATACGCGAGAAATCGCGATACGTTGACGCTGACCACCAGACAATTTCACACCGCGCTCGCCTACTTGTGCGTCGTAACCTACGTTGCCGAATGGGTCGGTTAGGGTATCGATAAACTCATGTGCATGCGCCTGCTTGGTTGCTTTTAGCAGCTCTTCTTCTGTAGCATCAGGGTTGCCATACAAGATATTGTCGCGGATAGAGCGGTGTAGCAGAGAGGTATCCTGCGTTACCATACCAATCTTTGAGCGTAGTGAGTCCTGAGTCACACTTGAAATTTCTTGGCCATCAATCTTAATACTGCCTTCTTCAACATCATGGAAACGAAGCAATAGGTTCACTAAGGTTGATTTACCTGCTCCAGAGCGGCCAACTAAACCCACTTTTTCACCGGGTTTGATATTTAGGTCGAGGTTGTTAATCACGCCCTTTTTCTCACCATAATGGAAGCTAACGTTATCGAAGTGGATGCCGCCTTGAGAAACTTGCAGATCTTTCGCATCGGCTTTGTCTTTGATGTCGATAGGTTTAGACAGCGTCTTCATGCCATCTACGACGGTGCCCAAGTTTTCAAATAGGGCACCGACTTCCCACATGATCCACATCGACATACCGTTGATACGCAGAGCTAAGCTGACAGCAATCGCAATGGCACCAACGCTAATCGCGCTATCTAGCCACAAGTAAATCGACAGCGCCGCCACTGAGAACACCAATAGATAATTGGAGATCTCTACCGCTACGTCGAAGCCGGTCACCAAGCGCATTTGGCGATATACGGTATTCAAGAAGCCTTTCATGCCTTCTTCGGCGTACTCGGTTTCTCGTTTACTGTGCGAGAACAACTTCACGGTTTGAATGTTGGTGTAGCTGTCGACAATGCGCCCTGTCATGGTGGAGCGTGCATCGGCTTGCTCAGTCGCCACGGCCTTTAGTTTTGGAACAAAGTGGATCTGAATCGCGATGTACGCCATTAGCCAAACCAACATTGGGATCATCAAGCGCCAGTCTGCTGCCGCCAGCATCACGATAATACTGGTGAAGTAAACCAAGACATAAACAAACACATCCATCGTCTTCATGACGGTTTCTCGCACCGCCAAAGAGGTTTGCATCACCTTGGTGGCGACACGCCCTGCAAAATCGTCCTGATAGAAGTTCAGACTTTGATTAAGCAAGTAACGGTGTGCAAGCCAACGCACCGACATCGGGTAGTTACCCAGCAAAGTTTGGTGAATCAGCAGCGAATAAACCACCACCAAAATTGGCATGACAACCAGCAATAAAGAGCCGTAGAAAATAAGGTCTGCTTTGTTGTCTTGCAAAAAGGTTTCTGGGTTGCTGGTGGATAGCCAATCAACCAACTGACCCATGGCACCAAACAGAGATACTTCTACGATTGCCACAATCGTAGACATGATCGACATGATGATCAGCGGTTTCTCAAAGCCACGCGTGTAATGGCGTAAGAAGGCGTAAATCCCAGTTGGGGGTTGGTCAGGCTGTGATTTGGGGAACGGCTCAGTAAAGCCTTCAAATCGTTTAAACATAACTCATCCTAAAGTTAAAACATTGCCACGTCAGAGAGTGAATTCATCAATTCTTTCTACCTTGGACGAGGTCGAAACACTGAGCGTGGTGATAAGACATATTGAGATCTGCTAGCCAGAAAAGCAGACAAATTACTTACGTGAGAGAGGCGAAAAAATAGTCTAACCGATTGCATTTTAAATGTAACTAGTTGGTTATAAAGAATTCACTAGTGCATTGTTCTTGAGATTGTCATTCACACGCCACAAAACCGTAAATCAGCACGGTGACAATAAAAAGTCGGGTAAAAAGAGTTTTTGTCAGAAATATTTACCTTTGGATGATGAATTTATTATTAAAAACAGCAAAACTGAAGTTAACAATAAATTTACAATCTCATCATTCTAGTGAAAAGGAATGTTTGGATGCTATTACACGAATCAGTGCCTCAGAATGCACATGGAAAAGAAGAAAGCACGCAAAGTGCTCTGCGTCATACCGCAAATTGCGTTGTGATGGTGCCGCCGAAAGAGTTTCGTTTTAACGAAGAAACCGCGCAAGACAATGAGTTTCAACATCAAGTTTCTCTGACTCAAGAAGAAGTCTCACGCAACACCATGGCTGAATTTTCCGCGATGGTTGAAACTTTGCGCAAAGAAGGCGTGCAAGTCGTCGAGTTTGATTACCCTCAATCAGACATTGCCACGCCAGATGCGGTGTTCCCGAATAACTGGTTTAGCACCACTCCAGAAGGTACTTTGTATACGTTCCCGATGGCGTGTGAAAACCGTCAGCATGAAGTTCGCCCAGATGCGCTGGTTTCTGCATTAGCAAAAGCAGGGCGAGAAGTGCATCAACAAGATTCATTAACCGAATACCTCGGAGAAGAAGCCTACCTAGAAAGCACAGGCGTGATGGTGTTCGACCACTTCAACAAAGCCGTTTATGCCGCGCTTTCACAGCGTTGTGATCGTCTGGTGTTAGAAGATTATGCCAAGCGCATTGGTTACGATCGCGTGATTTCTTTCCAAACCCGTTTGCCTTCTGGCGCGCCGATTTACCACACTAACGTGATGATGGCGGTAGGTGAGCAGTTCTGCGTGATTTGTGATGAAGTGATCCCTGAGTTTGAGCGTCGCTTTGTGCTTAAATCATTGGCGAAAGATAAGCAGGTGATCTCGATTTCTCTTGAGCAGATGAACCAGTTCTGCGGCAACATCCTTCAGCTGGAAACGGTACGTGGCGATAAGGTTATTGCTATGTCTCAATCGGCTTACGATGCGTTCTCACTGGCACAAAGAAATCAACTGGCGACTCACGGTAAATTGCTGCCATTCGACGTTTCTACCATCGAATCGATTGGCGGTGGCTCTGTGCGCTGTATGTTAGGCGAAGTGTTCCTACCAAACCGAAAAGCCGTGCTCTAACACACCCGCAAATTTCCTTCAAAAGCACCACGCTGAAAGATGTGGTGCTTTTTTGTGTCATTCTCGTCGTACCTAGTCTAAAGAATGAGCTTCACGTTCCCGCGCGCTATCTGTTTTTTCATGACAACAATGAGCGTGTAGATCCTCATAGCCATCATAAGCGCATTCACCAATATTATTTCTTGGGCATACCGAATATTGGCTTCGGCCAATAAGCTCCGTTTGGCATATTGGACAGTACTTTTCCATAGCAACCTCACACAACTAACGATTGAAAATTTTGTCCGTAGACACGAGTACAAGAGTAATTTTAGACCCTAGATTATGACCGTGGTGTGAAGGTTTTGTGTGCGGATAAGAGAGTATTCGCTGCCATGACAGCACTCTGACAGAGTGCTGCGTAAGGTAAATTTTCATTTTTTGACCAGGATTCTGATTTAAAAAGAGAAAAGGCAATTTGAACTATGCTTATATACTTGATGCTTGGCTGTATGCCGCTCTATTTTTGCAGTGACTTTTAGAAGCCATATCACAAACATAATTATCCTCGTTCTGAACCAACCAGTTGGGTTATTTTCGCTGCTTATACTTAAGCTTCAATCCGTTGATTGAACTAGTGAATATGGAGATAATAATATGCCAATGAAGGTACCTAAAAACGCGACATTTAAGAAACACGGTATTGGTAATCACCTTTACTTATGGTCAAAAGAGAAGGGAAAGCCAACCTCGGAACATTTGATCATTAGTGCCCATGGACGCACCTCTAGTAAGAGCCCAATCAAATTAGCCGCCAATGAGAATCTCCAGTTCTACTGTGAACATGGATACACGCAAGGCGGCAGCATGGATATTCGCAGGCTCGCTTCGGGTTATGTGAAGCCAAGGCAAATTATTACCAGCACTGATCTGGATAAAGATTATGACCTGACCAAGTATCAAAGTGCGGACGAGGCGGAAACTTACGCTTACATTGCGCAAGGCATGCATGACCTTGAATCGTATTATCGTGACGTGTTAAAGCTGAACGATGAGGTCGTTGAACAATTTCTGATGCAGCACAAAGGCACCGTTCAAATGGATGTATTGACCATTCGTAACCGTAGCTGCGGCACTCCACCAACCTTATTTGAAGCTCTCAAATTGCTCCAAGACAACGACATCAAATACAGCACCATCCATTGCTCGTTTTGTCGTGGATTACAAAACGGAACCAATTTTGGGCAGCAAAACCCTGTTCCTTTGGGTAAGTCGATCTTTGATTAGAGCCAAACAAGGTTTTGATAAATGTAAGGTCAGCTGTAGAGCTGACCTTTTTGGTTGTTATCGTTTACTCCAAAATTATTACCGGGTGAGAAAAAGGGCTAAATACATTAGCCCTGATTTAAAGTTTGTGTCTGGTTATTATTTTTACTCGATAGATACAAGCGATATATGGTCAGTAAATTGGTGATGATAAAAGTACTCTCGACCAATGAACCACCGATCGAGCCAAGCCAAATATTGTGGCTGACCCAGCAGAAGGAATTAAACAAAATTAAGCTGCGTAGAGTGATGCCTTGTTTGGAAAAGAGTGCCCAAGTGGCGACGGATGAGCCGATTACCGTGAGTAGCTCAAAAAAGTGGGTGATGTTTGGTAGGGTCATCAGCCACATAAGAGCAATGAAGAACCACATCACTTTGCGTGATTGAGTTTTGATTGAGGCGAAACTGCGAATGCCATTAATGATCACACCAATGGCGGCGACGGTTGCGCCCATCAGGGTAAAGTGAATACCCATGATGAAACAAAACGCCATCATCTGATAGCGAAAGCGCATGTCGTCTTTTTGCCAGAATGCCATCACGCCAACCATAAACGCGATGCCACCAATGCCTTGTGCTAACCAGTTTTCCATTTATTTCCCTAGAGTGTTGTTCTTTGAGTTATTTCCATTAAGTGAGTAAGCCCTGAACACCCTTCAAAGTAGCTGTCATTTTAGAGTTTGATTCACTCTGTAAGTAGATCTTGAATCAGGCTCGTGCCTCGCTTTTCAGGATGACGAATAGGGAGATATTTGTCATATCGTCATTCCGACGAGCCTAGGCGAGATCAGGAATCTACTTACCGCGACAACCCAATCAATTGAGCCATGCTTTGAACAAATCAGCCCTCCACAAAGGGAGGGCTGGGCACTTTATCTAAATCGCTAAGGGGTTACCCAAGAGCCTTGAGATTACTTACCAATCATTATTCATTCACAAGTGCTACTGCTTCGCGAGTTAGGCGAGCAAGTTCTTCCCAGTTGCCCGCTTCGATCAGTTTCTTGTCTACCATCCACGTACCACCACATGCCAATACGCGCGGGATAGCTAAGTAATCTTTGATGTTCGCAGGGTTAATGCCACCAGTAGGCATCAGTTCAATGTCGGTGTATGGCGCGAGCAGTGATTTCACCATGTTGATGCCGCCAGAAGCTTCGGCAGGGAAGAACTTCAAGGTGGTTAATCCCATTTCCAGTGCGGCTTCAACTGTGCTTGGGTTGTTCACCCCCGGTACGATATCAATCCCGATTTCTTGGCACGCTTTAACGGTATTTGGGTTAAAGCCAGGCGATACGATAAAAGTTGCGCCTGCTTCTTTTGCAGCAATTGCTTGCTCGCGGTTCAGCACCGTACCTGCGCCTATCAGCATGTCTGGCTGGGTTTCACGCAGTAGACGAATCGCTTCTGCAGCCGCTGCTGAACGGAAGGTGATTTCAGCCGCTGGTAATCCGTTTTCTGCCAGTACTTTACCCAGTGGGATAATGTCTTCTGCTTTATCAATGGCGATAACTGGGATGACTTTCAGAGCTTTCAATTGTTCTTTAATGCTAGACATGAGTGTTCCTTAAACGACGCCAAGCGCCGGTTGTGTGAATGCTTTGGGAATGATGGCTCCACGATGTTGAATCACAGCACCTGCTAGGGCGTTGCCTCTTTGACATGAGGTCGCGAGATCGGCGCCAACAAGGTAAGCCGATAAAAAGCCACCATTGAACGAGTCGCCCGCCGATGTGGTGTCCACCACTTGAGCGACAGGTTGGGTTGGCACGGCTTGTGGAGCGAGAGCCGCGCTCGAACCCTGATTTGTTGAGTCTTGAACTAAGCAGCCATCCGCGCCGAGCTTGACGATGCATTTGCCCACACCAAGAGAGGTAAGGCGTTCAATGGTTTGCTCTGGTGTTTCGTCACCCCAGATCAATTGCTCATCATCAAAAGTCACTAAGGCAACGTCCGTCAGTTGATACATGGCTTGGTAAACGTTCTTGACGGTTTGATTATCGTCTTGAGGCCATAGTGCTGGGCGGAAGTTACTATCAAATGCGATTTCAACGCCTTGGGCTTTAAGTTCGACCAATAAGTTGAGCAGTGAAATTCGGTCTTCTTCTGGCAAGATGGCTAAAGAGATACCGCTGAGAAAAACCGCATCTACTTGAGTTAATGCTTGCTTAACCAGTCCAAAGTTTGGATGTTGAAGTAGGTAACGTGCTGCTGATTGGTTGCGCCAATATAGGAACGTACGCTCGCCTTGGTCATCAAGCTGAATCAGGTACAAACCCGGCGTGCGAATCTCATCGCGCAGCACTAAGTCTGTTGAGACGCCTTCGTCTTCCCAGCGAGTCAGCATGCCTGTGCTGATCGGGTCATTACCAAGCGCCGTAACGTAAGAGACTTTGACTTCATTAGGTTTGTTATTGGCTTCGCAGCCGCGGCTCAAATAAACCGCAGCGTTGAGCGTATCCCCACCAAATGTTTGATGCATTGAGCCGAACGGTTTGCCATTCAGCTCAATCATACATTCACCAATAATGGCGATGTGCTTCATTGGTTACGCCCTCTCTTCAAAGTAGCGCTTCGCGTTACCAAAACAGATGTCTTCGACCATAGGACCAAGCAACGATAGGTCATTTGGAACTTCGCCGTTCTCTGCCCAACGACCAATCATGTCACACAAGATGCGGCGGAAGTATTCGTGACGAGTGTAAGACAAGAAGCTGCGCGAGTCCGTTAACATGCCGACGAATTGGCTGAGCAAACCAAGTTGAGAAAGCTGTTCCATTTGGCGTTGCATGCCATCTTTCTGATCGTTGAACCACCAACCTGAGCCAAACTGCACTTTGCCCGCGATGCCGCCACCTTGGAAGTTACCAATCATGGTCGCCATCATTTCATTATCACGAGGGTTCAAACAGTAAAGAATGGTGCGAGGCAGCTCGTTGGTTTGGTCCATTTCATCCAGTAGATGTGCCAGTTCAAAGGCAAATGGGCGATCGCCAATCGAGTCAAAGCCAGCGTCGGCACCTAACAGTTGGAACATGCGTGTGCTGTTGTTGCGCTGCGCGCCAATATGAAGCTGCATGACCCAGCCCAACTGCGCGTAGCGTTTGCCGAGCCAAACTTGAACTGCGGTAGAGAACTGCGCACATTCAAGCTCTGACAGTACTTCGCCATTCAAACGACGGGTCAGCAACGCATCTAAATCAGCTTCGCTTGGAATTGGCGCGTAACGGACGATCTCAATACCGTGGTCTGCCGCACGACAGCCATGTGCATCGAAGTGTGCCAAACGTTTATCAAGCGCACTCAATAAATCATCAAAGCGGCGGATTTCAATGTCTGCTACTTCGCCCAGTTTGTGCATGTAATCCGCAAACACGTCCAATTCAATCTTGAACGCTTTATCCGGACGCCAACTCGGCAGCACTTTAACGTTAAAGGTGTCGTCTTCTGCGATCGCTTTGTGGTGTTCCAGTGAATCGATAGGATCATCGGTTGTGCCCGCCATTACGACGTTCATTTGCTGCATGATGCCGCGAGCTGTGAACTCAGGTGTCGCCAGTAACTCATTACATTGGTGCCAAATTTGGTCAGCGGTGTCTGGGCTAAACAGCGTATTGGTAATGCCGAATGGGCGACGCAGTTCTAAGTGCGTCCAGTGGTAAAGTGGGTTGCCCAAGGTTTGAGGAACCGTCTTCGCCCACGCCATGTATTTGTCGTAATCGCTCGCATCACCCGTAATCAAACGCTCTTCAATGCCTGCCGAGCGCATGCCACGCCATTTATAGTGATCGCCTTCAAGCCAGATTTGACCCAAGTTATCGAACTGACGATTTTGCGCCACTTCCGCTGGGTTTAGGTGGCAGTGGTAATCATAAATTGGCTGGTGGAACGCATGCTCATGGTACAAGCGACGTGCAGTTTCGTTTGAGAGTAAAAAGTCTTCACACAGGAAATTCTTCATCGTTAACTCCTATTACAACGCAGCGACAGTGGCACGAGCACCGTTATCGATTAGCGATTGGTAAGCACTGCTCACCGCATCAATCACTTGTGGGTTTTGACCAAGCTCTGCAGGGAAGATGGCTTCAACCGCGAGCAACGCAGGCACAACAGAAACGTTCAAGCCGTGTTGGTCGCAGATCTGACGTAGTGTCTCTGCCATTGGATCGCGAACATCAATGTCGTTGCTTTGCTCGTCCACACCCGAGACGTAGCGCATCCAACCTGCAATCGCTGTGGCCAACCATGAGAAGTTAGAACCTTGAGCAAGATGGAATCGTAAGCTGCCGCCCATGCGTTGTGGGATCTTCTGGCTGCCATCCATCGCGATTTGCCATGTTTTGTGTTTTAAGCTTGGGTTAGTGAAGCGCTCGATAAGCAGCTTGGCGTAGCCTTCTAAATCGGTGCCTTCTGGCATGGTCAGCGAAGGAGCTTGCGCTTGCATCATCATATCGAATGCCGCTTTGCGGTAGCCTTCATCTGTCATGGTGTCAGAGATGTGCGCGTAACCACCAAGGTAACCTAGGTAGGCCAAGAACGAGTGGCTACCATTTAGCATGCGCAGCTTCATTTCTTCGTAAGGCACAACGTCGGCAACAAATTCTGCGCCAGCCACGTTCCAATCCGGGCGACCAGCCACGAAGTTATCCTCGATAACCCATTGGCGGAAAGGTTCACAAGCGATGCCACATGGGTCTTCACAGCCAAGTAGCTCAGTGATTTCGGTCAGTGTCTCTTCGGTTGCTGCTGGCACGATGCGGTCAACCATGGTGCAAGGGAAGGTAACGTTGGTTTCAATCCAGTCGCGCAATTCTGGGTCGAGCAGTTGAGCGAACTCAAGTACCGCTGCTTTTGCTACGTGACCGTTCTCTTGCACGTTATCGCAAGACATCACGGTAAATGGCGTCAGACCGCGTTCACGGCGCATCTTCAGTGCTTGTACGATGTAGCCCAATGCTGATTTTGGCTCCGTTGGGTTGGCAAGATCAGCAATGACTAGCGGGTTGTTTTTATCAAGTGTGCCTGTCGCTGGGTCGGCGCAGTAACCTTTCTCGGTAATCGTCATTGAAACGATCGCCACTTGTGGCTCGGCCATTTTTTTTAACACCGTTTGAATGCTGTCGAGGCTTGGGTGGAGTGATTCAGTCACTGAGCCAATCACTTTTACCTCAGTCGATTCTGCACCTTTCTCTGCCACCGTGTAGAGGTGCTCTTGGGCGCGCAGCGATTGAATTAAGTCTTCACCACCAAATAGGTTGATTTCGCAAATGCCCCAGTCAGAGCCTGTTTTGCTCAGCATTTCATTGGTGAATAGAGCTTGGTGCGCTCGGTGGAAAGCACCGAAACCAAGGTGAACAATACGGCTTTTAAGCGTTGAGCGGTCGTAGTCCGGAAGCAGAACGTGGTCATTCAGAGTGGAGTTCGAAATAGTCTTCATTTTGGTATCCCTTTTCCCGCAGGCGAACCTACGGGATGGTGTATTTTAATAATTTGTAATCTATAACTTATAACCAAGCGCTTAGTAGCCAAGAACAAGGTTAGGTAAGAACAGGCTTAGCTGAGGAATAAAGGTCACGGCCATTAGTGCTGCAATCAGTGCAACGTAGAATGGAAGTAGAGGTTTAATTACTTTGTCGATGGCAACGTTCGCCACAGAACAACCGATGAACAACGCGCTACCTACTGGTGGGGTACAGATACCGATAGCCAAGTTGAAGGTCATCATGATGCCGAAGTGCACAGGGTCAATTCCCATATCTAGTGCGATTGGCAGGAAGATAGGCGTAAAGATCAGTACCGCTGGTGTCATGTCCATGAAGATACCGACAATCAGCAGAATGACGTTGATGATCAAGAGAATCATCATTGGGTTGTCAGAGATAGCAAGTAGAGCATCTGCAATCATGTAAGGAATATCGGCGTTTGCCATCGCCCAAGACATGCCCATTGATGCGCCAACCAGTAGCAATACGATAGAAGTGGTCACCGCAGACTCTAGGATGATCTTTGGAATGTCACGCCATTTCACTTCGCGGTAAATCAACACCGCTAGCACAAAGGTATAAACCACCGCGATAGCTGATGCTTCTGTCGCGGTAAAGATACCGCCAATGATGCCACCCATGATGATCACAATCAGTGCCAAAGATGGGGCTGCTTTCAAGAAGGTATTCCAAACCATAGCCAGAGAAGGGCGTGCTGCCACTGGGTAGCCACGGCGTTTTGCAATGATACCTGCTACCACCATGATGCTTAGCCCCATCAAGGTGCCAGGAATGTAACCCGCTAGGAACAGTGCCGCGATAGACGTACCACCTGATACCAATGAGAACACGATCAGTGTGTTACTTGGCGGAATCAACAAACCAGATGGGCAAGAAGTGATGTTCACTGCCGCAGAGAAGTTTTCATCGTAGCCATCTTTCTTTTGCAGAGGAGACATGGTGCCGCCAACCGCTGCTGCAGACGCTACCGCAGAGCCAGAAATCGAACCAAACATCATGTTCGCCATGACGTTCACGTGTGCAAGTGAACCAGGAAGGCGGCCACCGAGTACTTTTGCAAAGTTGATAAGACGCAGCGCGATACCGCCTTGGTTCATGATGTTACCCGCCAAAATAAAGAACGGGATTGCTAGTAGAGCAAAGTTATCAAGGCCTGCCGCCATACGCTGCGCGACAACAGCGATCGCAGGCTCTAGCGGTAAGCTCATTAAAATAGTAGCTAGCGATGACAAACCGATAGCGAAAGAAACTGGTACGCCAATCGTCAATAAAACCGCGAAGCTACCGAATAGGGTGAGAATTAATTGCCATTCCATTGTGGAACCCTCGATTAATCAAGTTGTGTGTCGGTGAGTAGGGCTTCACCAGACGTCAATTGTTTTACACGGTCGAAAGCGAATACCGCAGAGTAGAAGATCATCAGTGCGCCACTGATTGGTAGGCAGAAGTAGATGTAGCCCATTTCCAAGCCAAGCGCTGGTGTTAACTGGCCAGTTGCCAGTGTTTTCAGTGCCAGTTGTGTACCGCCGTGAACCAACACCACGTAAGAGAACAGCGCGATGGCAATTTGGATGACGATTTCATTGATGAGTTTGCGCTTGCCTTGCAGCTTCATTGTTAGCAAGTCGATAGCAAGGTGGCGTTTAAGACCAGTGGTGTATGCCGCGCCAATTAACGCAACCCACATAAAGAGATAGCGAGCAAGTTCGTCAGTAACGGTGCTTGGTCTGCCAATCACATAGCGTGATAACACTTGCCAGACTACGCAAATGACGAGGAAGGTCGAGAGAGAGACCGTAAAGGCAGCCAGCCCCCTGTTTATGTATTTGACCAATTTATTCATTTTTATTTCCTTTAAGTAAATACGCGTACCTCATAACAACTGGTTAACCAATGTAAGAAGTTGTTTCTGTGTAGGGCAGTAACATACGCTAATCTTTCTGGTCGGATTATAAGTTAGCCGATTTGGTTGTCACGTGAGCAGGTTCACAATTGGATTGGTTGACCAATTTAAGGGTTGTGATTGTGATTTTGGTCAATCAATTTGCATTTTTGTTTTGACGATAGGTTTTTTGATCGCCAATAATGGCCTCGAAACAAGAAATACCGTTAAAAAATTAAAACTACCCTACATATTGGACAACCAATCCAAGGAGAATAGAACAATGATGACGCGTAAGACTCTTTTAAGCGCTGTAGTAGGTGCTGCAATGACCTTCGGCGCCACCGCTTCTGCTTATGCTGCGACCACTTTGAAGCTGAGTCACAACCACCCTCGTGACCATGCCGTGCATAAAGCAATGGACTTTATGGCAAAAGAAGTTCGTGAAATGACAGACGGTGAAGTTCGTATCCGTATTTACCCTGATGCACAGCTAGGTACACAGCGTGAATCGATGGAGCTAATGCAAAACGGCGCTCTAGATATGGTGAAGAGCAACGCGGCAGAATTGGAAGCTTTCTCCCCAGCTTACGCAGCATTCAACATGCCTTACTTGTTCCGCGATAAAGACCATTACTACAAAGTGACAGACGGGGAAGTGGGTCGTGAAATCCTGAATTCTTCAGCGGACAGCGGCTTTATTGGTGTGACTTACTACGATGCGGGTGCGCGTAGCTTCTACACCAATAAACCAATCAATACGCCGGAAGATCTGAAAGGTTTGAAAGTGCGCGTACAGCCAAGCCCATCAGCGATTGCGATGGTAAAAGCGTTAGGTGGTAACCCAACACCATTGGCATACGGTGAGCTCTACACAGCATTGCAACAAGGCGTGGTGGATGCTGCGGAAAACAACATCCCATCGTTCAGCTTGAGCCGTCACAGTGAGGTATCAAAGTACTTCAGCTTAGATGAGCACACTATGGTTCCGGACGTTTTGGTTATCTCAACTAAGACTTACGACAAGCTAACGCCAGAGCAGCAAAAAGCACTGATGAAAGCAGCTGCAGACTCTTCGGAATACATGAAGAAACTATGGGCTGAGTCAGAAGCGAAAGAGCGCGCGAAAGCAGAGAAGATGGGCGTGACTTTTGTAGAGCCAAATAAAGCGGCATTTGTTGAAGCGGTTCAACCAATGTATGCGGACCTAGAAAAGACAAATCCTGAATTAAATGAATTGGTTGAGAAAATTAAAGCCGTTCAATAATTCACAATTTAATTAGTAAGAAACAATCGAAAACAAGGTGTTACCACATTCTGGTACATAGAGGTTGACCAATTGTTATTGGTCGTTATGATGGCGTGAGAAGTTAGATGGAATATAGTGATAATATCATCATGATGCCTTTTGAACCGAAAAGACCGTATCAAGAAACCGGTCTAGTCCTAAGACAAGAGTTAATCAACGGCCTGTACAAGGTTGGTGATAGGCTGCCGCCTGAGCGCGATATCGCAGAACGTCTCGACGTTAGCCGCACAGTCGTGCGTGAAGCGATCATCATGCTTGAGCTGGAAAACCTTGTCGAAGTGAAGAAAGGTTCTGGGGTGTATGTCATCAATATTCCATCTCAACCGAACTCCCGTGAGAACGTGATCAGCGATGATGCCGGTCCGTTTGAAATGCTCCAAGCTCGCCAGTTGCTTGAAAGTAACATTGCGGAATTTGCAGCTATGCAAGTAACGCCTGGCGATATCGTGAAAATGCGCGCAGCCCTTGAGTT
Source organism: Vibrio sp. D401a (assembly GCF_030248515.1). Classification (NCBI taxonomy): domain Bacteria; kingdom Pseudomonadati; phylum Pseudomonadota; class Gammaproteobacteria; order Vibrionales; family Vibrionaceae; genus Vibrio; species Vibrio sp. D401a. The sequence continues at coordinate 78,988 of NZ_JAHGAI010000006.1, forward strand.
AGAACGAGAAGAACTCGCCAGTGGCACCGCAGATTGTAACGGTGATGAGAAGTTTCACATGTGCATTGCAGAGGCAACTCAAAACTCTGTGCTGGTGGACATGCTGAAGCAATCTTGGGAGCGACGCGAGAGCAGCCCAATGTGGAAGAAACTTCATTCTCACATTGCTGGTCAAGACTACCGTGAAGAGTGGTTAGACGATCACGCCAAAATCCTCGCCGCATTGCAGCGTAAAGATCCTATCGCTGCAAAAAATGCCATGTGGCAACACCTTGAAAACGTTAAACAGCGCTTGTTGGAGCTGTCTGACATCGATGACCCAAATTTTGATGGTTACTTATTCAGTTCCAACCCTGTTGTTCTGCAGGGCGCTGAAAACGGTTAACCACATTGCCGGCTCCGGTCGGCTCTAGTCAGCGCAGCTGCATTATCGCGGCTGCATATTAAGAAGTCGTTGTGCACTTAGCTTGAATAATTCGAGCGGGCTGAGTGCGTCTTAAAAAAGGTGAGTGTCATGGAACAAACTTGGCGTTGGTACGGTCCGAATGACCCAGTGTCGCTAGACGATATTCGTCAAGCTGGCGCAACAGGCATCGTGAATGCCTTACACCACATTCCAAATGGTGAAGTGTGGTCGAAAGAAGAGATTTTAAAACGTAAAGCCATCATCGAAGAGAAAGGCTTAACGTGGTCGGTGGTTGAAAGTGTTCCTGTTCACGAAGAAATCAAAACTCAGACGGGCAACTTCCAACAATGGATCGACAACTACAAACAAACGCTGCGTAATCTTGCAGAGTGCGGCGTAGATACGGTCTGCTACAACTTTATGCCAGTACTAGACTGGACACGTACTGACCTTGAATTTGAAATGCCAGATGGTTCTCGAGCGTTACGCTTTGACCAAATCGCATTTGCGGCATTTGAGCTGCACATTCTTAAACGCCCGGGCGCAGAAGCGGATTACACCGAATCTGAGCAAGCTCAAGCGCTTGAGTACTTCAACAACATGACGGCGGAGCAAATCCAACAACTGACAAGCAACATCATTGCTGGTTTGCCGGGTGCTGAAGAAGGTTACACGTTAGAAGAGTTCCAAGCACAATTGGACCGCTACGCTGGTATCAGTAAAGACAAACTGCGTGAGCACATGGCGTATTTCTTAGCGGAGTTAATGCCAGTGTGTGAAGCGCATGGCTTAAAATTGGCGGTGCACCCAGATGATCCACCGCGTCCAATTCTTGGTTTGCCGCGCATCGTTTCGACCATCGAAGACATCGACTGGTTAACCGAAAAAGTACCAAGCAAGATGAACGGCTTGACCATGTGTACCGGCTCTTACGGTGTGCGTGGTGATAACGACCTAGTTAAGATGATCAAAAAGCATGGCGATCGTGTTTACTTCACTCATTTGCGTTCAACCAAGCGTGAAGAAAGCAACCCGATGACGTTCCACGAAGCAGCTCACCTAGATGGTGATGTGGATATGTACAACGTGGTGATGGCGATTCTGGATGAAGAACAACGCCGCGCAGAAGTAGGCGATCACCGTTTGATCCCAATGCGTCCTGACCATGGTCACCAAATGCTGGATGATTTGAAGAAGAAGACCAACCCAGGCTACTCAGCCATCGGTCGCTTGAAAGGCCTTGCGGAAGTGCGTGGTCTAGAAATGGCACTAAAACGTGCTTTCTACACCAAGTAAGTAAAAACCAGCAAAACCATCTAACAAAACGCAGAGTCTAGGTTCTGCGTTTTTCGTTCTTAATTTCTTGAATATTATCCATAAAAAGTATCTGCAATGCTCTGTCAGATGAATACCTGAAAAAATTTTGCGTCTTTTTCTAACCACAGTCGTCTTATCTGTGTAAAAACGATTTCGACCGGAGAATGCCATGTTCAAGTCACAGCCAACGCGCTCAGATATTAAAGACAAATTCATAAAGCATGATAGCCAAATGCTCAACCAAGTGTACGGAACAGACCAAGTTGTACCGTATTGGATTGCTGATATGGACTTTCCTATTGCATCGCCAATTTCGCAAGCGATGCAGCAACTTGTCAGCCGCGAAACCTTCTCATACGAGTTTGATAGCAAGACGGTTTTTCAGTCCATTGCTGATTGGAATAAGGATTTGCATGGTCTTGAACTTAGCACTGATAACTTTGTTCAAGTGCCGGGCGTACTGAGTGCGATTGCGTTGCTTATCCGCGAGTTCACCAAAGAAGGTGAGGGCGTTCTGATCCAGACACCGGTTTATCATCAGTTCCGACGTTTGATTGAGTCAGCTGGCCGAACCGTTGTGGGCAGCACAATGAAAATTGAAAATGACCACTACGTGATGGACTTTGAGTTGCTTGAAAATCAGTTGAAAAGTGGTGAAGTGCAAATGATTTTGCTGTGCAACCCTCATAACCCAGTGGGACGAGTTTGGACCAAAGCTGAACTAGAGCGCATGGTGGCATTAGCTGAGAAATACAAGGTGATGATCATCAGCGATGAAGTGCATGCCGACATCGTATTTGAAGGTTCAACCTTTACCAGTATGACTTCATTAGGTTATGAAAACAGCCTGACGATCATTGGTTCTCCGGCGAAAAATTTTGGTTTGAACAGCATCTCTAACGGCTACATTTATAGCGATAACCAAGCTCTTTTCGAGAAGATCAAAGCGACATCCGCTTCACTTTCTATCGATCATGGCAATGCGTTTACTACCTACGCGACGATTGCGGCTTACCAACAGGGCAAAGAGTGGTTTGAAGGTTTTCATGCTTACACGCAAAACAATCGTAACTGGATTATTGAGTTTATTGAGCACAACTTGCCACAGGTGAAAGCATTCCTGCCACAAGGAACCAATCAAATTTGGTTGGATTTTTCTGGTTTAGAATTGGAATCTTCTCAGCTAAAAACCTTGCTGACAGAAGAAGCCAAAATGGCGCTGACGCCAGGTACTTGGTTTGGTGAACCCAATGAAAACTACTACCGCATGAACTTCGCTTGTTCTTTAGCGCAAATTCAAACCTCGTTTGAGTTGCTTAAAGCCGCTGTCGATAAACGCAAATAAGTGAAGTGGTAGGAGAATAAAACGATGACACAAACTATCACTAAAGGCATCAAAGCCCTAGCAGAAGAAGCGCGCTTGAGTGTCGCAGATCTCTCTATTGAGGATGCCAAAGCGCTGTTTGCAGAGGAAGGTTACGTATTCGTGGATGTACGAGAAGCCGATGAAAGGCGCAAACTTGGTGTGATCCCGGGGGCATTTACCTGTCCAAGAGGCATGTTGGAGTTTTTGATTGATCCACAATGCCCAGTGCATAACCCAGTCTTTGCTCAAGATAAAACGTACGTCTTTTACTGCGCGCATGGACTTCGTTCCCTCTATGCGGCAAAACAAGCTGCTGACATGGGGCTTGGGCCTGTGCTCAACCTTGCTGGTGGTTTTGCTGAATGGGTGAAAGCAGATGGCGCGGTTGAGTCTGAGTCATAATGTATAGGTCATACTTGCCATACGGTTTATATTTCGATTAATATCGAATTATTGTTTTATGTATAGAGACCGTCACATGTTAGCAGAGTGGTTGGCACACAAAGAGCAGCTCAAAAACTACATTGTCAAACAGACCAGTGATCCAGATTTAGCCGATGACATTTTGCAAGAGGTGTACATCAAGGCGAGTCAAAAGATCGACCAGTTAGAAGCGCGAAGCAAAATCAAAAGTTGGTTATATCGCATCACGCACAACGCGATCATGGATCACTATCGTACGCACCAAAGTTATGAAGAGCTGATAGACAATCAGGTTGAAGAGGAAATGCCGATTGAGCTGGAGAATCTCCAAACCATGGGGCATTGTTTGCGCCCAATGTTTGAGTGCCTGCCAGAGAAATATCGCCAAGCCATGATTCTGTCTGAACTCGACGGTTTGCCTCAACAAACAGTCGCGGATCAGTTGGGGCTTTCGCTTTCTGCGACGAAAAGCCGAATTCAGCGCGGTCGAGTTAAGCTCAAAGCCTTGTTAGTTGAGTACTGCAATGTTGAAGCAGGTCGAGGAGGTATCGTTGATTTCTCGCCAGAACCGCAGTGTCTTCACATGGCTCAAATGCACAGTGCTGAAGTGGCATAAAGCCAAGATATCCGTTCGATTTACAATGTAAAAGCGCAGAGTTTTGGCTCTGCGTTCACATTTTTAAAAGTTACGGTTATTGAACGTATTAATTCGAACGAGGTAACGAATACATTCGATGATAAGTCCGGTCTCTTGATTAGGGCGCGGCATGTGAGGGCAGCAATGCTCTCCACTCCAACCTGTGTCGCGCCCGTTTTATCTCAAGCGACGTGAAGTGGCGATACTATCGAACTGGGTACGCCTTGAGAGAATGTCGCTTGACGTTTATCCGCAACCCAGAAAATGATTACTCTATTCGTGGTACCTACCAAGCGGTAATCTAATCGCTGTTTTTGTTTGAGGCATTAAAAACCAACGACGTTTGGAGACTTCCTCTTCTAAAATGGGATTGTTCGTCTAATGGATTGTGGTAAAGTCCGCGCCTGCGATTTACTGCATCTATATTGTTTTACTGCCTCTTCAACCAAAAGCACAAGGTTAAGCTAATGCCATTTTCTACTCTCTCTTTGAGTTCTGAGCTGATTCACGCACTGCCAAAAGACTTCAAGAAGCCAACCGATATTCAGGCTTTGGCAATTCCCGAATTACTCAGTGGTAAAGACGTATTGGCATTAGCAAATACAGGCAGTGGCAAAACCCTTGCTTATGGTTTGCCTTTGTTGGAAAAGCTAAGTGTAAATCCAGAGCAAAAAGCACTGATTCTAGTACCTACACGCGAACTAGCGACACAAGTGAGCGAGGCGATTAACCAAGTTGGTCAATCTATTGGTCTCAACGCAGTGTGTTTGTGTGGTGGCGTTGATAAAGAGGCACAACTACAAGCACTTGCATCAAATCCCCACGTTCTTGTGGCGACAACAGGTCGTTTAGTTGATCTGGCGAACAACGGTTTGGACCTGAGTAATATCCATTACCTAGTGTTGGATGAAGCGGATCGCTTATTGGATATGGGCTTTTGGCCTGACGTGCAAAATATTGCGGGGCAGGTTTCAAACCAGCGCCAAACCGCGATGTTCTCAGCAACGTTTTCTGATGAGTTGAAGGGCAAAGCCAAGCAGCTGATGCACGCACCAAAACAGGTAGCCGCGCATCAAGAAAACAGCACCAATCAAGATATTTCTGAGACGCTATATCTCGTCAACAAAGGCAGCAAAACCAAAGCGTTGATTGAACTGATCAAGCAAAGTACGTGGACACAGGTACTGGTATTTATTGGCGCGAAAGAGAACGCTGATGGTTTGGCGAAGAAGTTGAACAAAGCTGGTATCACAACCAATGCGCTGCACGGTAATAAGAGCCAAGCAGAGCGAGAAGACGCGCTGGCGCAGTTTAAATCTGGGCAAACACAGGTGTTGATCGCTACTGATCTATTGGCGCGCGGTATTCACATCGAGCAACTACCAGTAGTGATTAACTTTGAGTTGCCAATGCACGCAGAGACTTACGTTCACCGAGTTGGGCGTACAGCCCGTGCAGGCGAGCAAGGTGTTGCAATGTCACTGGTCTGCCATGGCGAAGCCGAAGCGCTTACCGCGATTCGTAACTTGACGCAACGTGAATTGCCAACGCAAGACCTTGAAGGTTTCCCTGTAACGGATAAGCCATCAACAGGCGAAAGCAAGCGCGCCCCACGTGATAAAAAAGCCAATCGCCGAACCAATGCCAAAAAGAGCATTAAGCAGTTTCAAGGTAAGCCGAAACGTCAAGCGCCTAAAGCTAAATGAGCAAAACCAAATAAAAAAAAGCCATCGTAATGGTGGCTTTTTAATTAAATGGAGTGTGTGTCTAAATAGGGGTAGTGCTTAGAAGTTGTAAGAAACTGTCGCGCCTACTGCCCATTGGTTTGCACTGTCTACGATAGAAGAATCGCTGATGCCACTACCTAGACGAGTGTATTGTGATACTTGGCTGATTTGCCAGTGCTCAGTGATTGGCACTACCAGTTTGTAACCTAAACCGTAGTTTACGGTTGCATCGCCTTTGTATGCTTTGCGGTTTGCACGTGCTTCTTTGTCTGTTACACCGAAGTAGTAATCAACGTAATCTTTGCTTTGGTAAGACACGCTCGCAAATGGTACGAAATCAACATTACCGATATTCATGATATGGAAGTAAGTAGCACCACCTTGGAAGCCTTTGTAAGCGCCTGATACATCATGTTGTAGGTAAGTTGAGATCACGTTGTTTGGATCAAGTCTGAAATCTGCGTTCAAACCTAGATCGATCGCAATATCACGTCGTTTCGTACCTTTTAGGCTTTTCGCTACATCGCTATCACGAGGTACACCGCTACCTACCACGTAAGCACTCATGTTAAGTAGTTCATCGTTGTCACCTAGGAAACGGTAGTTAATACCGCCTAAATCAGCGTTGAAGTCTTCACCATGGTAGCCACCGTTTAGAACTGGCGCAGTGTTGTGTTTTTGGTCTTTGAAAAGATCGCTCGCTTGTACTACACCAGCTTCGACCATCCAGCCACCTTCGTTGTTGTAGATGTTACCGTTACGAATGTAAGTATCACCCGCTGTTGCCGTGCCTGCAGCCGTCAACGTTAATAATGCAATAATTGTTTTGTTCATTGTTCTGTCCCAGTTGTTTGGTTTTGAACACTGTACAAAATAAAATTGTAACCCTCTATCAGCAGAGCGTATGGAAGTGTAATGATGACTTTCAGAAATGTATGGTTTCGCCTAAAAAACGCTAGGAAGTAGAACCATGCCTGCTGTGAAGGCATGGTTGAGACATTGGTATAGATCATCTCTATCGCCGCTGAGATGGTTTAACTGGGTTTGCGGTGAAGGTACTTCATGACTTTCCCTTGCTTCCACATCATAACGCCTGTGATAGCAACAATGGGAACAAGTACGAATAACGTTAACGTCATGAACATTTCATTTGCCTTCAGCGGTGAATAAAGCGCTGCACCCACCAACAGCGCACACAATATATGCATCCATCTTAAAACCAATCTTACTAACTGTCCGCTCATTGCCTTTCTCCTTTGCTTTGTTTCAATATACGATACAGAGCAAAGTGATGACGGTTTTGGCTTTGAGATAAAACGCCTAATAGCGTTCTAAGTGAACGTATAGGATGATGAATGGTTTTTTAGGCTGAGCAGATAACTTTCGGAATGTGCCTAAGACCCAACATAGTGCATCCGTCTTCCAAGTAGCTATCGGTGACAACATCGAAGCCGAACTTGCCGTAGTAGTCTTTCAAGTGCGCTTGTGCGGATATAAAAATGCTGTCGTTCGGGTAGATCTTCCTTGTGGCATCGAAGCTCACTTGCATCAATTGGTTGCCGATGTTTTTCCCTCTGTAATCTTCTGCGACGATAACGCGACCGATACACACGTCATTGGCATCAGAGTTCAGCAAGGGTAAAACGTCAACGGGGTATCCGAGTTTCGGAGGCATAATACGACTATAAGCCACCAGACGTTCGTTATCATATCCCATCACGTGGTAGGTGTCGGGATGGTTATCTTTACCATCCAAATCGCTGTATGGCGTGTTCATGTCTACGATGAAAATATTGACTCTTTGCTGCAAAAAATCGTAAAGCTCTTGAACAGACAGAGCTGCGAATTTCTTAATTCTCCATTCGAGCATCATGCTTCCCCTTGTATTATTTTGGGTACAACATAAAGAGTATTTGTACGGGATTCATTAACCTTTGTTAATTGCTAAGTTCCAGCTTAAATACAGATTTGCTGTTTTGAACGGCTAAAAAGCAAAAGCCCCACTGAATTGGTTGTGGGGCGGATATCGGAAGGGATACGCTTTGTTCTCTCGGGGAGTCAAAACGGGAATTAACCCGCAGTCGGACCAACCAAACGCATTTCCCAATCTTCGACTTCACCAGTTTCTAAGCGGCGTTCAACAAGCTTGCTCCAAGATTCAACCAATGGAAGTTCCGCTAGCTGGCTTAGCTCTGTTTTATCTAGGCAACCAGTAAACACAGCGCCCATGATGCGAGCCAATGACCAGTCTGGGTAAGGTCTTTCGCACAGAATAATCTCGTCACCTGCACCGATATCGCCTTCTTGCAACACTCTGAAGTACCAGCCTGTTCGAAGCGTATCTTGCAGTCTTCTCGCCATGTCGTTTTGCTCGAAGCGGACGTTGAGTTTCCAACAAGGCATACGCCCTTGTGACACTTCCAATAAGGTTGTGCCGATTCGGATTTTATCTTTCAGGCAAATGGACGCTTCTGTTACGCCGCTTGAGCTTAAGTTCTCGCCGAATGCCCCAGCTGATTGGAAAATCGCTTTGTCGCCTAACTCTTGTTGCCAAACGGAATAGTGCTCACTTGGGTAAATATGAAGGGCTTTTTGAATCCCACCATGAAAGCGCGGATCGCCTTGTTCGTCGTTGGGAAAACCCAGTTCTGTTGCGTGCTGACGCTGAGGTAGAACCTGTTTGTTAATCGCACTTTTCGCACCATGTGCAAAGGCAACGGTTTTACCTGCTAATACGCTGTTAACTACGCCTAACTTCTTCATATTCTTTCCTTATCGCTAAAACTGATTTGCCAAACGGCGTGAGACAAAATCACGTTATCGCTCACCCAATGATTTGAATACCGGAATCGCTGCCAGTACTTCAATGCGCTTTTCTGTGCTTTTTAAGTAACGCGTTTCGCTATCTGAAACCAACACATGACGTTGATAACCTTCCGCTTTAGGAAACTTGGTTAACACGGTTTCAAGCGATGCTTCGCACTTGTCTTGGTTGATGTTATCAATATCGACTTTGAATAAGAGTTGGTTTTCTTTGGATATTTCAACTTGATATCGCATACGTCGCACCTCACGGCTTCATTCACTTTGCCGAGCATGATAGCCTAGTGAACTTGTGTCAGAGTAGGGATGTAAGGACAGTTAATAATGCCAACCCGCCAAATCGATTCTCACTCCGGTGTCATGACCTCCAATGAGATGATGGCTGCCAATCCTCATTCACCAGCTTTGGTTAAGACCATCGACATGCCCAAAGGTTACATTGATGCGATGCACCAACACACATGGCATCAAGTCATCTTCCCGATCAAAGGGTTATTACAAACCAAAACCGATCACTACCAACACCTTGTGCCTCATACCTCTGCGCTGTTTGTGCCTGCGGGTATTCAACATGAATCCATCGCGCTAAGCCATACGACATTTGTCGGTATCTACCTGAACCCTGAGTTTGGCATTGAATACGAGCATCAAGTTCGAACCATCACACTTACTCCGTTTCTGAATGAGTTGTTACAGGAAATACGCCGCCAATGCGAAGGGTTCGTTAGTGATGAGGAAGTCTCACGATTGCTAGGCGTGCTGCACGATCAAATCATGAAAGATAACGTGCAGACCTTTCAGTTACTGCTGCCAGAAGACAGGCGCTTAAAGCTGATATTCGAAGCGCTGACCGACACGCCAGCATTGGATTGGTCACTCAAACAGTGGGGAGAGACAGTAGGCGCATCCGAGCGAACGTTGTCGCGCTTGTTCTCCAAAGAATTCAACACCTCGTTTCAACTTTGGCGGCAACAAATTCGGCTGATTTATTCGCTCTCTTTGCTGGACGAAGAGCTCTCGATCCAAAGCATTGCCGATCAAGTGGGGTATCAAAATGACTCTTCTTACATCAAAGCGTTTAAAGCCTATTTTGATGTCACCCCACAACAGTTCCGTGTGAATGGTCGACGGGGATAGCGAGTGTAATCTCGTCCACAATATCAACCTCCACCATCACACTACTATAGTGGCAACTGGAAAGTACTCTTAATTTCCTTAACGGAGACGTTGGATTGAATGGCGCTGATGCCTTTCACGCGGCGAATAGCACTGATGCGGTCAAAGTATTCGTCTAAGTCTCGAGCCACCACTTGCACCATATAATCCGCGCTGCCTGCAATGCAGTGACACATTAAGATCCAATCGGTTTCTGCGACAAAGTCTTCAAAAGGCGTGGTGTTTTCTACCTCATGACTGCCGAGGGTAACCAGAGTAAAACCAGAAACTTGGAAACCGAGTTTTTTACGGTTCAGCTTTGCAGCGTAACCCTCAATGTAACCTTCCTCTTCCATTTTCTTCCAGCGTCGCCAGCAGGGTGTTTCACTCAGGTTGACGGTCTCGGCAAGCTTAGAATTGCTCATGCGACCATCTTTCTGAATATGGTCAAGGATGGCGAAATCAGTACTATCTAATTCAAAGTTGGTGGATTCTTTCTTTTTCATGGTCACTCTGGAAATAGTCTGCTCAAATTGGCTTTTATCGTAGCGCAGATAGCAATTTTCTTTCTACCCAAATCGTTAAACTGTTTCCCATATTCGTTGATTACTTTTTGGGAGAGAGTGCATGAGTGCTCAATTGCTAGCGGCATTTTTGTTGTTTGCCGTTTCTATTTCTTTAACGCCGGGAGCAGGTAACGTCGCGCTGTTAGGTATTTCAAGCCGATATGGGTTTTCTGCGACCGTGCCGTTTGTATTGGGCAATGCAGTCGGGGTGATCATCATGTTGGTTGGTGCAAGTGTGGGGCTTGTCAGTTTGTTTACCCTTTACCCTAATTTGTACACGGCATTAAAGTGGATTGGTGCGGCGTACCTGCTGTATCTCGCATGGTCGATTGCTACGATGGAACTCGACAATGATTCGAATACGAAAAAGTCCGGCTTTTTATCTGGCGTTTGGGTGCAAATTCTTAATCCGAAAAGTTGGGTTGCGTCGCTGACGGTGTTCTCACAATTTATCTCGCCAAACAATGATTACCTGACTCAAGTGGTGATCATCATAAGTGTGATGGTGGGAACTGGTGTGTTGGGGATGTTTGCGTGGGCGTACTTTGGCACAGTATTGAATCGCTTTATTCAGTCACCACAAAAGGTGGTATGGGTGAACCGATGCATGGGCAGCAGTCTCGCTTTAGTGGTAGTGTTTATGCTGAGTCAGCCCGTTTAAGCTCTTATCCAATTTGACGCGCGCGCCGAGAAAACGTTATATACCCGTTTCGCTATGGCGCGTCATACTTCCTCTAGCAGTCCCGTGGTATCCAAATGAGCTTAACCAAGACCAACTCGCATAAGACAAACACTCGCGTTAATCAACTGAGCTTTGGCTCGCCAAGTGTGTCATTGGTGTTGGAGCATGTTGAGCTAGAGCCACTCGCTTTGGGCAAAGTGCGGGTGCAAATCGAAGCCACAAACATTAACCCAAGTGACCGATTGTCGATTCAGGGAGTAGGGCAGTATCGTCGCACCCATGTACCGCCGCGAGTGCCTGGGTTTGAAGCGGTTGGGCGAGTGGTTGAGATAAACGATCCGCATCAAACCGAATTTCACATTGGGCAAAAGGTGCTGGTGGCACAGAGTGGGGCTTGGCAAAGCTATGCCGATGCGCTTGCGGAGAATGTCTTTGCAGTGCCGGAAGAGCTTGAGAATGGCTACGCTTGCCAGTTGTATATCAATGCCCTGACGGCTTGGGTGATCACCACTCACGTTGCCAAGCTGAGCAAAGAGGATGTGGTGATCATCAACGCGGGCAATTCTGCGATTGGTAAGATCTTCGCTCAGTTGTCGCACTCACTTGGATTTACTTTGATTGCGATAAGCTCCGCTCCAGAGCGTTATCCATACGACTCCATTGCAGTGCTAAATAGCAAGCAAGATCTGCAATCTCAAATTGATGCCCGAGAGTTACCTCAACCGAATGTCGCGTTCGATGCTATTGGCGGCAAAGTGGGAACAGAACTCATCCAAGTTTTGCGTAATTCGGGAACATACATCAATTACGGAACGCTTTCACTCACCCCTTATAAGCCAGCTTTCTTCGCTTGTATGAAGCAAAACAATATCGACTTCAGTACGTTCTTTTTGCGCTATTGGGAAGAGTCAGTTGGTAAGACCGTTCGCAAACAAGTCTTTGCCGAGATGCTAGAACACTTTATGGAGGACCAGATACAACTCGATGTAGATCGCTGCCTTCCGTTGGAACAGTTCCAGCATGCTTTTGAGCTGATAGAAGATGAGGCAGTCACGCTGCAAGGCAAAATCATTCTGACCATGTAGTAACAGTATTCAAGCTCCTTGAGGTTGTTGGGTAAATTGAAGAATAAAAAAGGGATGGCATTCACCATCCCTTTTGTGTTCTAGCCAAGAGCAATTGAGGTGCCTTTAACTCGTGATGATTTCATCCATTAGGCGATCGATTTGTACTACGACTTGTTCGCTCGCGTCTTCCATGGCGTTAATTGCAGTCACCATGCCTGCCATGTTGCCAGATTTGGCTTGGCTCATTGCTTCACGTCCACCGTCATGCACGCCTTTGTGTGGTTCTTCAAGCAATGCATAGCTTCTTAAGTGGCTGTAAGCCTTGCCATCGCCACGGTAGTACCACTGACCCAAGCGACACTCAGAGTGGCTATTAACGGTTTCACCAAACGCGCCTTTTTGTAGGAGACGATAGATATTGTTCTTCCAAATGGCGTGGTCGAGTTTGACCGTATCCAAGAAAGCGCGTGTGGAAGCAATATGGATCACCTGTTGCATGTGTTCCGATTTCACGACCACTTCGTTGACAATAGAACCAATCTGCGCAGAAGAGGCAGACACTTCCTCTGCACAAGTTTGGTTTTCATCAATCGAGGTTTTAATCGCGTTCACTTGCGTTAGTACTTGGTTCACCAAAGAATCAATCTGCTCACTAGCTTCGCTGGCTTTACCGGCAAGGCCTCTGACCTCGTCGGCGACCACAGCAAATCCACGTCCAGCTTCACCAGCTCGTGCGGCTTCAATAGCGGCATTTAGAGCAAGCAAGTTGGTTTGGTCAGAAATCTCTTGAATAGTAGATACAAGGTGGGAAATAGAAGTGGCGGTGTTATCTAATATTTGTACAGATTCAATACTTTGAGACGCTTGCGTGCTGATCTTCACTGCTCGGTTATCAAGGCGAGCAAGTGCTTGATGGGTTTGCTTAAACATCTCATCCAGTTGTTGCAGCTCTTGGTTTTCATGCGCCATAGATTGCGCACTCTCCACCATCTCTGTTCGAATGGTTTGGAGCATATCTCCACCTTTCAAACTGCTCGACATCAACTCATCACTATTGCGGTGTTCCTGTTGAGCGGAGCGAACAAGCTGTTGAGCCTCTTGGAGCTGATTTTCCAGAGCGGCAACGTCAGTTTGGTACTTCTGTTTGAGATCTGCTAACTCTTGCTTTAGCGCCTCATTTTCTGATTTGATTCGTTTTAATCCAAACATAGCTTTTATAAATGTGACAGGATGTTAAAAAATCCATGCTAATCGAGTTGGATATCGAATACACGATCACTTTCATATCTTTGCTTGGTGTAATCACACTTTTTCGGTAGGGCTTTATACAAACAAGAGGTCTCAGATTTTGATGCTTACCTGATAACCTCTGCTCTTTCTATCCGCTCATGAGCTGTTTTTAAAGCTCTTGCATCAGTTGGATGTAGTTACCACAGGTATCGTCAAGCACCGCAATCATGACCGCACAATGCTCTTTCCTCGTGCTTTCTTGCTCTTTTCTGTTGCACCATTTTATGGCGATACATTGCTCATCCTGAATAAAAATAAATCACTCATTAACGTAAAGAATGTAAATGAGATTAATTATCATTAATGTTGTGTATTATGCTTCGCACCACGTTGTTGTTTATAAAATATAAGTAGTATTATGAAACTGAAGTCACTACCAGCAGCTATCACCGTTGCCATTGCCTCTTTTGCTGCTCACGCTTCCGATGAAAATATCGTTGTTGTCGGTTCTGCCCTTGATCAACTTGTTCAAACTGAGATTAACGCTGAAACGTTAGAGCTCAAACAAGCGTCGGATATTAAAGACGTATTGAATACCATGCCGAGTGTTACGGTTGACGGTAACGCACGTTACTCTCGTAAAGTTTACATTCGTGGTATGGAAGATAAATACTCTGTCGTGACCATTGATGGTGCGCGCCAAGAAGGCCAGTTATTCCACCACTCGGGTGACCAAACGTTCGATCCAGCGATGCTTAAGTCAGCTGAAATCACGCTAGGCGGTAACTCTGTATTGTCTGGTGCTGGTGCAATTAACGGCTCATTCAGCTACGAAACAAAAGATCCCAGCGACCTTCTCGCGGAAGACGAAAGCATCGGTGCTCGTGTTAAAGCGGGGTATCAAACGGCTTATGAACGCTTCACGACGAACGTTGCGGTTTACGCGAAGCTGAATGATGAACTTCAGTTGATGGGTATTCTTAACTACTCAGAAGACGGCGACCTTTACGTTCCTGGTAAAGATGACGTGACTTCAAAGCAGGGTGAACTGAAATCTGGTTTAGTGAAGCTCGTCTTCGTTCCAAACGATGCTAACGAGTTCAAACTGACTTTCGACACTTACCAAGATGGCGGAAAACGTCAGCTATCGGGTGAAAAAGCAGGTGCGCTTTACGCTGATGATGAACACAACTATAACTCACTTAACCGTGATACCGTGACGTTTGTACACCGTTTCGATAACGGTAGCGACTTAGTGAACCTAAAAACCAACCTGTACTACAACCGTCAATACATGGAGCGTGACGCATTAACTGAAGAGTACGGTGAATGGAATAAAGTGAACGGCGCTTGGGAATTCACCAAAGATGGTGACCTATCTATTCCTGATCGCGAGTACAATGTGACGACCATCGGTGGTGACATCCGCAACATCTCTTGGGTTGGTGATCACGAGCTGACTTACGGTTTCGAGGGCTACAAAGCAGAGCAGTGGATTGATTCTGGCCTCGGTCATTACACGTCTGGTTCGAAACTAGGTGAGACGAAGAACTACGATATGGATGGCGGCACTGTAACGGCTTACGGTGTTTACGCTCAAGACGCATTCGAGATTAATGACTTCCGTTTTGTCACTGGTCTTCGCTACGATGTGCATAAGCTAGGTGGTGTGTTTACGGGTAAATACGATCAACTATCGCCTAAATTCCAAGGTGAATACCAAACGACTGAGAATCTAAGACTGCGTATTGGTTACGGTCGTCTATTCAAAGGCGCTTCACTGCCAGAAACGCTAACCATGAAAGCGGCGAGCGATGTTAAACAGTCTGATACCAAAGCGATGACGGGTAACAACTACGAAGCAGGCTTTGACTACGATATGTCTGGTTTGCTGATGGCGGATGATGCGATTCTTGGCTTCACTGCTTACCAGTATGACCTAGACAACCAAATGCACCCAACCAAGAACAACACAACCTTGGCAAACCAATACGATGTTGAAGTTTGGGGTGTAGAGACCGTGTTTACTTACAGCATTGAAGATTTCGCGCTTTACGCAAACCACTCATACTCTGATGGTGACCAAACAAACCTGAAGAATGGCAAGAAGAGCCAAATGAACAAAACGCGTATCCATAACATCAAGGCTGGCTTCAAGTACGATCTAACCAATGAATTTGTGTTTGGTTGGGATTCACGTTTCGTTCCGGGTAACGACTATAAAGACGAAGATGGCGACAAGATTGAACGTGCAGGTTTCGCAACGCACAACTTGTGGGCCGCTTACGTACCAGATTTTGCAAAAGACTTGTCGCTTAACCTAGCGGTAGACAACCTATTCAACAAGCAATACGCAGAGCACACAGGCTTTGGTATTTCTTGGGGTTCAGATAAGTACACCAGCTACGAAGCAGGTCGTAACTTCAAAGCATCAGTGGCTTACAGCTTCTAATCAATAACCTTCCACAAAACAAAACCCCGATAATTGGCTCTCAATTATCGGGGTTCTTTTTATCTGACTTTTGCTGATGAAGGCTGCTGAGCAAGGATTACTTTGTATGAAAAATCTGCTCGGTCTCTAGCGACGTCATTGCGCGAACTTGGCGCCAGATGTAGTAGAAAATACCAAACATCATCAACATACTTGGGATAGCGATCATCGGGTAGCTATAAAGGGTTAGCTTGCCCAACTCTTCATTGAATGCCGCTGTGCCCGCTGGGCTAGTCACAATCCAAGTTGCTAGGAAGTAGTTCATCGCTGATGAGAACGCGAATGTGCTAGCGAACAGGTAGTTAGAAGACATTAAGCAGCGCTCAAATGCTTGAGTTTTACCATTTTGCTCCAAGCGCTCGTTAATCAGCGGTAGGTTTAAAACCGTGTCGTTCAATAGCATCTTCTGCATTAACGGGTAGCGCGTAAAGGTGGACCCCAATACTGCAATACCAATTAAGCCCGGGATCAAGGCCTCTTTCAACGCCAACCAACGAGTGTCTAGTTCTAATAGACCAATACCGCCAGTCAAAAGCACGCTGATAAAACCAAGCGCAGAAATGAAGTTGAATTTTTTATTACGGATTAGATCCATACCGCCGTAAACCACCGGGAATAGCAAGGCGACAACTAATGCCATGGCTGTTCCTAGGTGCTCTTCACCACTGAACTTCATCAAAATGAATGAAGGGATGATGACGTTAAACAGGATCTCGACTAATGGATTCGACTTTTTCGCCGTGGTGTTACTCATAATTTTACTGACTCTACTATGTCGGCTTCGATTTTACTTTGGGGGAAGTGTTCTACTCCTAGCGCCAGATGTAAAGCCCTAAAGCCCCGAGTTGTGTAACGACTTATGAAATGAACGTAAATCTAATTCATTTAAGTGTATCGTGTTAAAGGATTGATAGGGAACATACACAATTATAAATGTGATGATTAAATAATATAAATAATTGAAAAATATAAATATTCAAAGTTTAGGTAAACAAGGTTGCAATTAACTATTGGTAGGAAAGAAGTACCTCTTTGAGCAGGTAAGTTTTTCCTTTTCAGTGCAAGTGAAATAGGTTTGAGCTGTGCGCAAATTCGGCTATTGAAAACGCCACGTGAGTATTTGGTCAAAACACTCTGCACCATATGGCGCTCAAATGAATTTTTGTTAGGTTATCGCTCTTGGTTATCGAAAGCGTATTTTGCCTTTCGTTATGAATATAAGGACAGACAATGCCAACAAAGTTCTTAGTGCCAGCATTGGCGCTACTTCTCAGCGCATGTGGCGGCGATGGAGACTCGTCATCACCTGCAGACAGCGGCTCACAATCCCCAGATACACCACCGACAGAAACCACTTTTTCCGAGCAGATGCTGGCCGCCGTAAACGATGCTCGTTCTAAAACTCAGCAATGTGGCTCTAAAACAATGCCACCGGTTGGCGCACTGACTTGGAGTTACGATCTAGAAAGCGCCGCTTATGGGCACTCCAGTGATATGGCAAACAGTGATTTTATGAGCCACACAGGGTCGGATGGCAGCACGCTTTCAAGCCGAGTCAACGCGACGGGTTACGCTTGGAGTCGACTTGGTGAGAACGTGGCTGCTGGGCAAAGCTCAATTAATGCCGTGATGAACTCTTGGCTATCAAGTGAAGGCCACTGTCTCAATATCATGAATGCCAACTTCGACAAAATGGGTGCATCCATGGTTGAAAACCAGTCAGCAAGCTATCGCTACTATTGGACTCAAGTGTTTGCTAAGCAGCGTTGAGGCTTAACGCTAGGTTAGGTGCTTGCAACCTTCTTCCACCTTTTGTTTGTTCGTGTTCTTGCGAATCATTTTCGATCGAATTTATTGTGAGTAGATTCCCTGTCTCACCTAGGTTCGCGGGAATGACGGAGAGAGAGCGTGAAACGAACAGAGTCATTCTGAAAGAACCTAATTGAGTATTCAGAATCTACTTCCAGCGCGTTGCTATGCTTACCGTGTGAATTGAATAATCCGCGAATACAGGACCCGTTCCTCCCTATTGAGCTCGATGTGTTGAGAGCTTCGGAGTTTGATACAAGAGGAGGTTAGGTGGGGTTGCTGGTTTGATGCTGAATGCTAGGTAAGGTGCTTGCAACCCCTCCAACTCCCCCTTTTCTCGACATGGTTTGCCAAGCATTTGGATGTGGTTATCAAGGGGGAGGGTTATTCTTTGCTGCTGTGGGCTCAGTGCTTTCCCATCGTCATTCTGAAGGAGCCTAAGCGAGTATTCAGAATCTATTTTCAGCGCGTTGTGATGCTGGCATTGTGAATTGAATTATCCATGAATGCAGAACCAGTCCCTCCCCTTTGAGGTCGGAGTATTGAGAGCTTCGGAGTTTGATACAAGGGGAGGTTAGGTGGGGTTGGTGGTTTGAGGTTGAATGCTGGGTTATGTGCTTGCAACCCCCTCCAACTCCCCCTTTTCTCGACATGGTCTGCCAAGCATTTGGATGTGGTTATCAAGGGGGAGGGAATTCTTTTCTGCTGTGAGCTCAGTGTTTTCCCCCAAAAACCAAAAAAGCCAGCAGTTAATACCTGCTGGCAAAGTCTTTGGGCTTCTAGGTTTTTTGATTTTATTTCTTGTTACTCATCGCTGTCACGGTGCCCTGATTGGTTTTCCGGGGAAGAAAACACAGCACCGTGCGCTTTGTGTTCAAGAAATTGGAGATTAACCTTGCTTACGGATTAGGTAGTCAAATGCGCCTAAGCTTGCTTTTGCACCTTCACCCATCGCAATGATGATCTGTTTGTAAGGAACGGTTGTTGCGTCACCGGCTGCGAACACACCTTCTAGACTAGTATCGCCACGGCTGCCGACTTCAATTTCGCCGCGCTCAGATAGGGCTACTTCTGAATCTTTTAGCCATTCTGTGTTTGGTACCAGACCGATTTGAACAAAGATACCTGACAGTTCAATCTCTTTGATTTCATCTGTGTTGCGGTCTTTGTACTTCAAGCTTGTTACGCGAGTACCGTCGCCCACAACTTCAGTAGTTTGCGCCATCGTGATGATGTCTACGTTTGGTAGTGAGTTCGCTTTGTCGATAAGCACTTGGTCTGCGCGAAGTACGTCTGCAAATTCAAGAACCGTTACGTGTTCTACGATACCAGCAAGGTCGATAGCTGCTTCGATGCCTGAGTTACCACCACCGATAACCGCAGTTTTCTTGCCTTTGAACAGTGGACCGTCACAGTGTGGGCAGTACGCGACGCCTTTGTTGCGGTACTCTTGCTCACCCGGAACGTTCATTTCACGCCAGCGTGCACCAGGGCTTAGGATGACACTCTTACTCTTCAGCGTTGCGCCGCTTTCAAGTTGGATGTGAATCAAACCATCTTCTGTGTGTGCTGCGCCCATTAGCTTCTCAGCTTGTTGCTCAGTCACGACGTCTACGTCGTATTCTTTTAGGTGTTCTGCTAGGTCTGTTGCCAGTTTTGGACCTTCAGTGCGTTTTACCGAAATGAAGTTCTCGATTGCCATGGTGTCCATAACCTGACCACCAAAGCGTTTAGCAACCACACCAGTGCGAATACCTTTACGAGCAGCATAAAGAGCAGCTGCGCTACCACCAGGACCACCGCCGACAACAAGCACGTCGTATGGGTCTTTTTCGCTCAGTGCTTTCGCCGCTTTCTCGCTTGCGCCGTCATCCACTTTGTTTAGGATTTCAGTCAGAGACATACGACCTTGACCGAATAGCTCACCGTTCACAAATACGCTTGGTACAGCCATGATGTCGCGTTGTTTCACTTCATCTTGGAACAACCCACCGTCGATCATAGTTGCTTTTACTTTCGGGTTGATCGCCGCCATCATGTTGAACGCTTGAACTACGTCCGGACAGTTTTGACACGACAGTGAAATGAAGATTTCTACGTCTAGATCTTTGTCTAGTGCTGCGATTTGCTCAATCACTTCTGGTTCTAGTTTGATTGGGTGGCCGCCAGAGTGAAGCAGTGCCAATACTAGAGAGGTAAATTCGTGACCCATTGGCAAGCCTGCAAAGCGTAGTGCTGTGCCTTTTGCTGGGTTAGTTACCGCCATCACTGGTTTACGTGCGCTTGCGTTGTCGTCACGTTCAACGGTGATTAGGTCGCTCATCTCTGCGATTTGGTTCGCTAGAGAGAAAATGTCATTCGATGCTTTGCTTTCATCTAGACTAACCACTAAACGAACTTCTTCTTTTACATTAGCCAGATATTGTTTGAGTTGTTGTTGGATCGCTTGGTCTAACATAGTTGTTACTACCTTAATTAAATAGTTACCAATCAAAACAAGTATTTGTTCATTCTTGCTAGCTAAAATCGTTGATAACTGCGTTATAGATTTTGTAGTTAGGGGAACTAGCTATCGAAAATCTATGCCTGGTTCTAAACGATTTTTTCTACGCAATTACTGCACACCTACTTATTCAGATAGGTAATAAAAAGTGGTTACTGTAGATAAAACCTGAGGGGGAGAGAGCAAATCAGGCAGAAGGTCGTCAAGGTATCTAACCTGAAGTGCTCTCTAATTCAGTTCTAATCAGAAAAAGGAAATCGGGAACTGATTAGAACTTAAATTTCAGTGGTTTAGATTTTGCCAACTAGGTCTAGTGATGGAGCTAGTGTCTCTTCACCTTCTTTCCATTTAGCTGGGCAAACTTCGCCTGGGTGCGCTGCTACGTATTGAGCTGCTTTCACTTTGCGTAGTAGGTCTTCTGCGTCACGACCGATACCTTCAGCAGTGATTTCCATTGCTTGGATAGTACCTTCTGGGTCGATTAGGAACGTTGCACGGTCTGCAAGACCTTGACCTTCACGCATCACACCGAAGTTGTTTGTGATGTTGCCTGTTTGGTCGCCAAGCATGTAGTACTGAATCTTACCGATTGTGTCTGAGCTGTCGTGCCATGCTTTGTGAGTGAAGTGTGTGTCAGTTGATACTGAGTAAACTTCTACGCCACGTTTTTGTAGCTCTTCGTAGTGGTCTGCTAGGTCGCCCAGTTCTGTTGGACATACAAACGTAAAGTCTGCTGGGTAGAAGAAGAATACTGCCCATTTACCTAGAACGTCTTGCTCTGTAACTTCTACGAATTCGCCGTTTTTGTACGCTGTAGCTGCAAATGGTTTGATTTGAGTATTAATCATAATTTACTTTCCTTTGAATGTTTTAAGCTGAGCTGTTGTTGCTTTCGGAAAGTATATTCTCATCGGAGTGTGTTTAAGGAAAATCGCTTGTAACTATCCTATTGATAGCCATTTCCTATTTCACTTGATAGGGAAATCCGATGTAAGAGGGTTTGCTTTGATAGGTTTTATTGAAGATGAATGCAGAGTGGTAATAGAGAATACTGATGATGACCTTAAGTGGATCGTCTGAATAAGATCGAAAGAGCCTGCATCTCGGCAGGCTCTTTCTAATAGGAAGTGGGGAAGCTGATGCTTCTATTTGGTTAGCCCAGCTTGTCGAGTACTTTGCCGCACAACTTCTTCAGCATGATCATTTCATCCAGCTCTAATGTGATTTTACACATCATGGCGTTTGGCACCGACTTGGCTTGTTCTTTAAGGTCACGACCTTGCTCGGTTAGGTTGAGTACGCGAACGCGCTCATCGGTTTCACTACGACCACGCTCTACATAGCCTTTTGCTTCTAAACGTTTAAGCAGTGGTGTGAGTGTGCCTGAGTCCAAATGCAGTTGTGACCCCAATTCTTTTACGCTGGCACCGTCTTTCTCCCACAGCACCATCATCACTAAGTATTGTGAATAAGTCAGATCAAGCTTGTCCAGCAACGGGCGGTAAGCTCGGATCACTGCATTTGCTGCGCTGTAGAGCGGGAAGCAAACTTGGTTTTCGAGTAAGAGTTTATCGTCGTCGGTCATGGTGTTGTCGGTGTAACACTGGCTCATTGGCGTTGCCTACCTGCTCACAGAGAAAGAGAGTATTAAAATAAATTGTGCACAATATAGTTGCAAACGATCTTTACTTCGATATAAGATTGCGAGCAATTAAATTGTGCGCAACTTAAATTGAAAAGGAAACTCGCATGACTACTCTATACAAAACTCAAGCTACCGCTTTGGCTGGTCGTAATGGTCAAGTAAAAACAGATGATGGTCTTCTCGATCTAGAGCTGTCATACCCGAAGGAAATGGGCGGCACAGGCGCAGCAACTAACCCAGAACAGCTGTTCGCAGCGGGCTATTCAGCATGTTTTTCTAACGCGATTCTTCACGTAGCACGTGAAGGTAAAGTAAACCTGAAAAGTGCACCTGTAACGGCAGAAGTGGGCATTGGTCCGAACGATAACGGCGGCTTTGCATTAACAGTGAGCCTAGCGGTAGAGCTAGACATGCCACAAGAGCAAGCGCTAGAGCTAACGCGCATCGCACACCAAGTTTGCCCATACTCAAACGCGGTTCGTGGCAACATTGATGTGGCAGTAACGGTAAACGGCGAAGCAATTTAAGCGGTTATAACCACTGCACAAAGACAAGAAAGCCTGCATTGACGCAGGCTTTTGGTTTATTTGATGGCTGTACAGAAGCTGACGTCTGCATGATGCGTTTGTGGATCGTAGCTATGATAAAGTTCGAAGCAAGGTCGACAGTCGTTTTCAATACCAGATTCAACCACTTTGCTCATCAAATCATCCCATGCTTTAGGGTATTGGCTGAATTCGGTAATTTGCTGACGTATCACCGCGTATTGACCGCCAGGGAAGTCTTGTAGCTCAATGCCTTTTGGTACTTCGGTATCTTCTGGCACCATCAAGCAGATATCAGTACGACACTTCTCGTCTGGCGTGATTTCTGGGTTGTCGTGATAAATGAAGATACAGGTATTGCCCGCCAAACCTTTCATTCCAGCCCATTGATACAAACGACCTGATGGTTCTTCATAACCTTGGCCATAAGGGCCATTTACGCGAACGTAAGCCAATTTTGCTTTATCAAAGTTTTGCGTTTCCATATTGTTGCTCCATGTTGTGAGTTCAGAGCCAGTATATGAATCGCTTCGGGTTCGTTCGTTTCCATTCTTGCGCAGTGCGTGTCCAATCTTGCTGTTTCGCGCTAGCTCAGAAAATTGCTGGTAGTTTTCGCAGTCGCGAAAGGCCGTAGGTGTAACGCCATAATGTTGCTTGAAGGCTTTGGCTAAGCTCTGCGAGCTAGAAAATCCGTACTCTAGGGCAATGTTTAATACCGGTTGCTTGGATTTGAATAATTCGTCCGCAGCCGCTTCTAAGCGCAAGCGTCGAATGAAATCCGCTAGTGTCTCGCCTTGCACGGCTTTGAAGGTACGATGAAAGTGATAAGGGGAAAGGTTCGCCAGCGCGGCCACTTCTGGCAGGTTGAGCGGTTCATTAAAGTGTTGTTCTAAATAACGAATCACAGGAACCAGTCGTTGGTGGTAGTCGACGCGCATCGTGCTCTTTCCTTGTTCTGTTCAGCTTGTTTTCTCTGCTCAAAGCCTACCGCAATACAACAGGCTTGCAAGGGCGCGAGGTGAGAAATGCGTGGCGAGATGAGCGTCAATCAGTCACACTCAACGAGCAGATGTTTAAGTAAAAACGGTGCGCTCATTATCTTTACTAACCGCTAGGACAATCATGATTGCTTGGAAACAGTCTCTGCCAGAGTACGAATGGCTCATTCATCAAGTTTGGTATTTGGAAGTGCCAGAGGGTGAAGTCATTGATCCCAAGCCGCACCTTATTCCGAACCCGCGTGCTCATTTGCTCTTTACGCCACCAGAGCAAGGCTACAGCTATGACACGGGAGACACTAAGCTTGCTGGCAAAGGTTGTCACTTATTAACGGCTAACGAACATTTGCTGTTGTTGGAAGATGCGGCTCCCATCAAGCGTATTGGTATCACCTTTCGTCCTGAGGGTTTGTATGCCATTGAATCACGGTTTAGTGATGCATCCCACGTTGTAGCAATTAACCGCTGCGAATGGTTTGATTGGCTCAACGCAGCGTTCGATGAGCGCTTTCAACAAGGCTTATGGCAGTTAGAGTTAGGATTGCAAGATTCACCACAATGTTTGCTGGACTATATCAAGCAACATTTAGATGCATTAGATATTGAACCCTGTTGTACCAAACCGTTTTTGGCGTCGCAAAAAGCGGTGTCCGTGATGGACGTTCAAGCACTACGCTCACCTGAGTTGGCGATGGATATTGATGAGATAGCCAAGCAGTGCGCCTGTTCTCGCAGAACGCTTGAGCGCAGTTTCAAGCAAGTGGTGGGGTTGAGCGTTAAGCAGTATCAACAAATGGCACGTCTAGAGCAGATGATTTTGACCCTCTACAAGCAGCAAGAAGCGATTGATTGGGCGAGTTTCTCACAACAATTTGGTTTCAGTGACCAATCGCATTTGATTCGTACCCTCAAACAGCAGCTAAGAAAAACGCCGAGCAAGTACTTGAAAAAACGTGACTTAACCATCGATATCTACGGTGATTTTGAGTCGTAATATATTGCTAATCAGCCCGAAAGCTGTCGCAAAAATCCAATTTTTCTCTTATCCGCTGAGCTACTATTTTCAGCAGATAACGAGGTAACACATGTCATATCAAAAACTAAAACAAGGCGAAGCCATCCCATTTAACGAATCGTTGACTATCCAACTGATTCAAAGCTCTGATCTACAAGATATTATCGAGATGTTGAACGACGATAAGGTCAATCAGTATCTGTTCTTCGCACCTGCTGACAACAGCCTGTATGAGGGTTTCTTTGGCCCTATTATTGAAAATACGGCACAAGCGATCAAAGACGGTATTTGGCCAGGCAGCCCAACGTTCGTGATTCGCGACCAGCAAGGTCAGTACATGGGAATGTGTGCAGTGACCGCAGTGATGTTCTTAACTGGCAGCTACGAAGTGGGTTATCAGTTACCAACTTGTGCATGGGGCAAAGGCGTTGCGACTCGCGCTTGCCAAATGATGACCGAAATTGGCTTTATTGAGCTAAACGCCCATAAAGTCAGTGCGGATTGCTACGCTTCTAATGTTGGGTCTTACAAGACGTTAGAGAAAAATGGTTTTACTCAAGAAGGCCGTCAGAAAGACTACTACAAACTAGAGCAAGGCTTTGACGATAAGCTTTACTACGGCATGACCGCAGAACAGTTCACGTCTTTGAATCGCTAATAATTAGCCAACAATAAGTAGCCAACAAAAAGGCCGTTAACCCAAATCTTCGGGTTAACGGCCTTTTCTATATTCAGCACTAAATGGCTAAGACTTAGTTGCCTTGATTTTGGCTTTGAAGCTTCTCTTTTGCTTCTTCAACCTTTGAGAAATCCAATCCCAACTCGTTTACGGCTTCTTTGATTAGCGCAGGGTTTTGCATCACTTGCGCCATCAGCATTTGTAGCTTGTCTTGTGGCAAACCTAGTTGGCTGATTGTTGCCATTGCCGCTAGAGGGTTTTGCGTCAGAGTCTGAAAAATCTCATTGATTTGTTCGTCGCTGATATTGTTCTCTTTCAGCAGCGCAATAATCGGGTTCATCGCATTTCCTTTTAATCACAGAATGAAATAGAACCCGAGTTTATCATTTGGCTGAGCTTGGTTGAACTCTACTCTCAACCAATATTTTCCGTGAAACCCGATTCTTTAATCGCCGTGATTAAGTTTCGAGTCGCTAAATCGAGCTCAGATGAGAGCTGGTCATATTTCATCCCGTCTAAACAAGTTAAGTTTTTCATTGAGTCCTCAAAACCAATAGGTAGAACTTTGCACCATTTCTTAGCGAGCTGAACTAAACGCTTTTCGCCAGGGTGAGGAATAAAGTTGATAGCAAACAACACATCAAAGTAGCTGGCTAAATAGGCACTTAAGCGGTGTTGGACACTGATGTAATCATCCCGTTTAATGGCTTTGGCAATTTGTTTGGGATAGGCAGGTGCGGCGTGGTGAAGAAGCGGTAAGTTTTTGGTGATCACGGCTGCTGAAAGCGCTTTGCTGTAATCAATACGATATCTTTCTTGAAGAGACGAAAGCTTCTCATGTCGGTCAAATAGGATTTTTGAGTGGATTAAATTTGCCCAAAAGCAGGTGCTATAGCCAACATTCACTTGATGATCAATCACCACGCGCTGGAGTTCTTGTGCAAGCCAGTCAATATTTCGATATATCAGCTCTATTTCTGTTCCGTTGTTTAACTGTCCATTATCTTCCGTTTCCCAGAATTGGTTGTTTAACTCCATATGGCTGCAGTATTGGGATGTGATGGCCTTTCTGGTGGCAACCGAAATATCGCGTGTTGTGTAGATATAAACATCATAATCAGAGAGTGAGTCGTTGGTTTGAGTACTATTGGATCCGGCTAGGGCAATGGCTTCTACCTGTTCTAGCTTGGCAAACTCAGTAATTAAAGCGCTTAGCAGTGCATCTTTCATGTTTGGTTCTCCATGTAATATGCAACAACATAATCGCTATCAATTCCCCCTAATGGGTGAGATGTCACAATTCTCAATACCCCGTCAGCTCCATATATCCCGTTCCAGAATGAGATCCATCAATACGCACTGGACCTTCCCAATAAGGCACAGAAAGCGGCATTTTTGCGTTCGGGTTGAGTGCAGAAACGGTAAGTTCAATTTGCTGGTTAGGAATCGATACTTGCCACTCAGTTGGATAATTGTGGCCTTGGATTTCGGTTTGCTTGGCCGCCTCTAACTGAATGTCTTTTTGTGGGATGGCTATGCTATAACCATCTTGCTGCATCAGTTTTGCGCTGGAAAAACTCGCTTTTCCCGTTTTGGTGTCACGCAGTTGGAATACCACCAAGCTGGTTTCTTCGCTTAACCTCAGTGCGAACCAATCCCAGCCTTGTTGTGAGTCGAGTAAGAACTGCGAGCTCCACTCTCGGTCTATCCAACCTTTGCCTGATACTTGATGGGTTTTGCCGTCGATCGTGACTTGACCGGTGACATCAATAAACGGTTGGCTGTAGTAATACGAAGCCACCTGACCATCGGCACTTTTGGTGCTGTAACCTTGTTCACCTTGTTTTTGATAAGGTGCGGAGCTGGTCAGTTTGAGTGAGTAACCAAACTGCTCTGAATTGGCATTTAGCGTGGCGGGGAAGAGATCGTCGGTTGAAGAGGTCCACTGCCAATCATCGAGATAGACTCGAAATGGTGATGCGTCGACGCCCGCCAGTGCTGCTTGGTCACGAGACCACTTTTCATCAGCATAATGTTTGTCTTGCGTTGTAACCGCGCTATGCGCCATGTAGATTTGCTGAGTTTGCCACTCGGTTTTCTTCACTTCATTTTCGCCTGTTGGCGGCGCAGCAGCGAAGCGAAATTGAGTCCACTGTATTCCGAGAGGATTACCTTCTTCATCAATTAAGTTAGCGGTTAAGTACCACCATTCATGACGAAAATTCGGGTGCGCTTGATGGTCGGTAGGAAAGGTGAGTTCAACGCCCTTCAGAACAGGCGTGAATGGATTACTTTCGGTTTGCGTGTCTACATTGCCCAGCAACGTGCCCATATTTTGCGTGCCCATATTTTTTTGTTGGGCATCTTCACAACCGAACAGGAATAAACTGCTTATGAGTAGAGTAAGTTTGCTTGCTGATTGACTCATTACAACACCTCGCTTTGCAAACTGGACACGACAGGCTTACTGACCAATCGCCACAGCGGAATCAAGGTTGCAATCACCGCCACCAAGATGGTGATCGCCGCAATACTGAGGGCATCACTCCAATTCCACAGATAATTTAAGCTCCAACCAAAAGCGCGTAAGGTGACGATGTCTGTCAGCACATATCCCACCATGGCTCCTAAAGGTAGAGCGATAACCAAAGTAAAGCTGACCAAAGCGACGATCTGTCCAACCACCATGGTCATTAATTTACGACGGCTGACGCCAAGGGCATACAGCCTTGCAATGGCGGCTTTGCGCGCGTCGAGTAACATGAAACAAGCACTGAACAAACCAATCACCGCCACCATCAAAGTCACGCCGTTGAGTGCGCGCGTAATGGCGAAGGTCTGCGAGAAAATATCTAACGCGATGGATTTGATTTGCGCCTGATCGTAGAGCTGACTTGGATGCAGATTCAATTGCTCGCGCAGTTGCTCGTAGACGACTTGTGGGTCACCCGAGACTTTAGTGCCAAGGCTTGTCGGCAAGTCGGTAAATCCGCTCTCTTGCCATAACTTTGGTGATAATAAGACTTCACCGTTGGGTGAGCCGTAATCATGGAATACCGCACCCACAAGCAGGTTCTTATTTGGAACGGCATCAAGCGTGAGTTTGCTTCCCAGAGATAAACCCAGTTTGACCGCAGTAGGTTCACTGATGGCGACCAATTCACCTTGGTAAAAGCGCTGCCAGAAGTTCTCCAAATGCGATTTGAACACCATGGTTTGTTCTAAAGTATCTTTGTCTTTGGTGCCGAGTAAAATGGGTAAGCCTTGCAGGTTATCGTCGACGTAGTATTGCTTGTAGACGGTTTCGACCTTGTCGAACTGTTGCAAAGCACGCTCTACATTAGCGATTTCACCCTGTGCGGGGCTAACGTAAATGTCGGCATGTAGCCTCTGTTCTAGCCACTGTTTTAACGTCGACTCGAAGCTGCCAACCAAGGTATTCATCCCCATATTGGCCGTAACGGCGAGTAGCAGCGCCATCATGGCGAGAGACAGCGGAGAAATCAGCTCGCGCAGTTCAGCAAACAGATACTGCATCAAACCGGAAGTGGTGCGCTTCTCACACCAATTGGCTAAGACGCTGAGTGTTTTGGGTAGATATAAAGGAATCGACACCACAAGCACGCCGAGCCACGCCATAGTGAAGCGGTGATGCTCACTCAGCCATAATCCTGCGAGCGCGAGAGCCGTCAAAGCAGCACCTATCACGAATAATTGGTTTTCGTTAGAGGCTTCAGGTGCTTGATAAAATCCGCCATGAGATGAAAGCGGCTGGCGTACTCGTTGCTTAAAGTGCTGCCAACACGCAAGTAGTGTTGCAGCTAAGGTTAACAGCAGAGCTTGCATCCACCATTGCCACTGCCAAGTCCCGGGAAGGAGGGTCGCACCATAAAGCTGCTCTAAAGTCAGTGCAACGGTGGGATGCAGCCAATGACTAAGCTGCATGCCCAATACAAAACCAACTGAAGCGCCAATGGTGACCAATATAGTTAGCTCAATGAGCAGTGCCGTAAACACGAGCCTCGGTGCAATACCTGCTTGTTGGATTTGTACTAGCAACCTATTACGTTTGAGCAAGCTGTATTTCACGCCGTTGTAAGCAATGAACAGCCCAACTAAAAAGGCGAGTAAGCTCATTGCCGTGAGATTGAGGTGAAAGCTGTCGGTCAGAGAACCAAGATCAGTGCTTTGATTATTGGTGACCCATTGCCCTTGCTCGCCGATGAGGTTCTGCCATTTAGCTTGCTTGTCCCTACCCAGTTTATCGCGAGTATGGAACACAGCAATGTAACTGAGCTGGCCTTGCTTATTGAGCAGCTGCTGGGCAAAGCCAATGTCCATCAACATTCGGCTGCCTAATTGCCATTCGTCAGGCAATACCACCACTTGAGTTGGGATGTCGTCCAGAGTCAGTGTTTCTACTTCGCCTAAGTTCTGATGTTGCGATTGGCTCATCATTACAATCGGCTTCCCAACTAAAAGCTCAGGCAGCGGTAATGCGCTGTCGAACAAAGACACGTTTTGTTGTCTGTCTGATGAATAGCGATAGCGTGACGAAATGGCGGCAATCAACTCGCTACCTTGCACTGACCAGCGACGACCTTGTTCGTCTCTCACTCGTCCTTCGATTACAGGCAAGGTTGCACTGAGACCGTTTTGTCTGAGAGTGAAGTAGAGTGATTCGGGCAGATAGTTTTGCCCAGCTGGTGGAATAATAAGGTTCTGCGCTTGAGCACTGAGTTGCTCGGTGGATTCGGCGTAGCTGCGTTTAGCATTGAGGTTGATGGCTTGCACTGCAACGAAAAGGGTCACCGCCAGTACAATGCCAATTAGAATGGCTGCGGCCTGAAGAGGAGCTTGTCGGTAATGCGCCGCAAACAGGTTCAGTGCGAGTTTGGTGTGTGTGAGCCCTGCGTTCGAGCGTTTAACCTGCTTCATGGCGACGCTCGCGTGTATTCTGCTCTGGAACAGTGGAGGTACCGTTTTGCAAAGCACCGTTTTTTAGACGTAAGCGAGTCTGCATAAACTCAGCACATTCGGGGCTGTGAGTCACTAAGAGCACTGCAGTGTTGCCTTGGGTGGTGATTTCACTTAACAGTTTCATCACTTCTAAACCGGCTTTTTGGTCAAGGTTACCTGTGGGTTCATCAGCAAGTAGAAGTTTAGGTTTGTGAGCTAATGCTCTGGCGATGGCGACCCGTTGTTGTTGGCCGCCGGAAAGGGCAGAAACGTGTCTATCGAGCAGTTGGCTGATGCCTAGTGTCTCGACCAAATAATCGCACCAGTTGTTCCATTTCTGTTGGTTCAAGTGCAGAGGAAAGGCGATATTTTGCTTTACGTTTAGGGGCGTTAACAAATTAAATTGTTGAAAGATGACGCCGAGTTTTTGATGACGAAAGCGGCTCCATTGCGGATCTTTCCAAGCTGCAGTGTTATCGTCATCTAACCATAATTCGCCACCTGAAAGTGGCTCAAAGCCAGCAATAACATTGAGTAAGGTGCTTTTGCCACTGCCACTCGCCCCCGTCAAAGCTACGCTTTCGCCTGTGGCTAGCGTGAAGTCGACACTTTGGAGAACGCAATGTGTTTGTTTGCCATCGATGAAGTCTTTTGAAGCGTGACGGAGTTTTATTAGCGGCCCATTCATGCCATATCCTTATGCCATTTTTTAATGCTTACGAGTTTTCATTCTTTGCGGTTTAACTTAGCGTTGATAAAGCTCATTTACCACGCAAAGTATGACTTATGACTAGCGGATCACGACGGGAATCCGTTTTCTGCCAAATGGGTGGCTGAGTGCTCCAAATCGGCCCGCAAGCTGAAAACCGCAGTATTCACACTGACCATCATTTGTTAGATGGCACTCTCCGAGTTGATACCAGTTCCGAGCTAAGACTTTCTGATGGCATTTGGGGCAATACGTGCTGTCGCCATCTTCGTCACTTACGTTACCCACATATACGTAGTTAAGGCCGTTGTTGAGTGCGATTTGTCGGGCTTTTTGGATTGTGCTGAGCGGCGTTTTCTCTGTAGTCAGCATTTTAAAATCTGGATGAAAGGCACTGAAATGAATTGGAATGTCGCTGCCTAAGTTGTCATAAATCCACCGAGTCATCGCTTCTAGCTCAGCAGTGCTGTCATTCTCACCGGGGATTAGCAATGTGGTGATCTCAAACCATACATCCGTTTCGTGGTGTAAGTAGAGCAGCGTGTCCAATACTGGAGCAAGGTGGCCGCTACAGAGCTTATGGTAAAAGCGCTCTGTAAATGCTTTTAAGTCTACATTGGTGGCATCCATATGGCGGAAAAACTCAACTCTAGGCCTATCGCAAATATAGCCTGCGGTGACTGCGACACTTGATATGTCGAGTTCATGGCAAGCTTGAGCAGTGTCTACAGCGTATTCCATAAAAATGACAGGGTCGTTGTAGGTAAATGCGATGCTTTTACAGCCATGTTGCTTGGCTGCTTGAGCTATCTGCTCGGGCATGGCAGGCGCACCAAGTGTATCGATTTGTCGCGACTTACTGATATGCCAATTTTGGCAAAACTTACAACCTAGGTTGCACCCAGCGGTACCAAATGAGAGCACGGAGCTACCCGGAAAAAAGTGGTTAAGTGGTTTCTTTTCTATAGGGTCAATGCAAAACCCGCTCGAACGCCCATAGCTGGTCAGGGATATTTCACCGTTGTGAGCTTGGCGCACAAAGCATGCCCCTCGTTTCCCCTCTCTTAAGCGACATTGCCTTGGGCACAAATCACAAATGACGCGACCGTCATCCAATCGATGCCAATATAAGGTTGGAAAAAATTCAGGAGGGGATGCAGGAACGGATGGCATGGTGAACTCCCAACGAAATCTGCTTCTATACTTAATGTTAAGTATGGCACTTCACCGACTTTTGTGAGCACGATAAGGGGCTCGGTATGCATGTTCGTCCTCCAGCGGTGGCGGGTCGCTTTTATCCACATTCGCCGCAACAATTAAGCTCAATGATCGAAAGTTGGGAGAGGCCGAGTGCGTGTCGTTTCCTACCAGTGATTAGAGCTATGGTGGTGCCTCATGCTGGTTATATCTACTCTGGTGAAGTAGCAGCAGGTGTGTGCCAGTTTTTAAAGTCGCAAGCCAATAGAATTCATCGGGTGATTTTGCTTGGCCCAAGCCATCACTTCTCTTTTTTGGGCTGTGCGTTGCCGAGTGTAGATTGGTTTTCGACCCCTTTAGGTAATATCGAGGTCGACCGTGAATGGCGTGCAATATTGGCTCAGCAGCAGGATGTGGTGGTGTCTGATGACGCGCATGCCCCAGAGCACTGTCTTGAAGTACAGTTACCGTTGTTGCAAACCTACCTCGGGGCATTTCGTATCTTGCCTATATTAACCAGTCGAATTTCGCCAGCTCGTATGGCGGAGTTACTTGATCCAGTTTGGCTCGATGAAGAAAGTTTGCTGGTTGTGAGCAGTGATTTAAGCCATTACAACTCTTACCGGCAAGCCCAGAGGCTCGATCAGCAGACGTGTGAGCAAATTGAAGCTTACCAAGCGACACTGAAACCAGAGCAGGCTTGTGGTTCAACGGCGATTAACGCGCTATTGCTGTTGGCTAAAGGGAGAGGTTATCAACTCTCTAGGGCAATGTTAATCAACTCCGGTGATACCGAATACGGGGACCAACAACGCGTGGTGGGTTATGCCAGTTATATCGTCTCAGATCCTGAATGAACCAGAACTCACGCAGTTGTTCAACATTGCTTGTGATGCTATTCGTTGCCGATTCGCTGGTCAACCAGCCACGCCACCAAGCCTTGGTGAGTGCCTACCAAGATTAAGGGAAGCTGGGGCGAGTTTTGTGACCTTAAAAGTACATGGAGAGCTGCAAGGTTGCATTGGCACTATTGTCGCTCATCAGCCTCTTGCGCTCGATGTGCATGACAAAGCATTAGCGAGTGCGTTTCAAGACCCAAGATTTACCCCTCTAAGTAAAAAACAATTATCGTCACTTTCTGTGGAGGTGTCGGTGTTGTCATTACCTGAGGTATTGGTTGTTGCATCAGAGCAAGCATTGCTTGGCTATTTAGCGACACATAAAGTTGGGCTTATTTTATCGTGTCGGCAGCGTCGAGCTCTGTTTCTACCTCAAGTATGGGAGCAGTTGCCAAACCCGATTGATTTTCTTCGTCATTTAAAACACAAAGCTGGTTGGTCAGAGTCGTTTTGGGATGACGAGATGGAAGTGAAAACGTTTGTGGTGGATAGTATTGAAGGGCCGTTCAATGTGGAGAGTACACTCTCTTAAAGCAGTTTTATTGGGAACAAATAAAAAAGCCTGAGAGTATTTCTCAGGCTTTGTAATCATTGGCTAGCTTAAACGTAGTACGCTTCAACTTCGCCTTTAAGCTTGATAAGCATTGGGTTACCGAAGCGGTCTTTTGCTTTAGGAGAAGCAATTTTTACCCAACCTTCGCTAACACAGTACTCTTCAACGTCAGTGCGCTCTTGGCCCTTGAAGCGAATACCGATTTGGTGATCGAAGCACTCTTTTACAAAGAATGGGCTGCGTGGGTTGCCAGATAGGTGATCTGGTAGAGCTGGTTTAGCTGTATCTGTCATTTTGTGTGACCTTGAAGTCCGTAAAAAAAGTGCGCCATTGTAGTCAGTGCAAGGCGAGTGTTCAAGATGTCTAAGTCGTAGTTTGAGGCGATTAACATTTACCAACCCAAGATGCGGTCTTAAGCCCGATAAAATTTACTGTCGTTGAACACGTCACGATCGCGCGGGTCGTTCGAGAGGAACATCCATATCTCTTTCATGCTTTGCTCAAAGAACTCTTCCTCATACACCACCATGGAGCAATGTTCACCAAGTCCAACAACGAACGGTTCGAGTGCTTCAAAGCCGATGTTTTCAATGTCGTCAAGATCGATGAAATACAGCTTCTTATCGGTTTTTTGCTCGCTTTCTGTGGGTAATTCGCCTTTACCAAGCACTGAAAAGTTAAGCTCAACGGTTAAACCCGTACGGTTTTGTTTGAGCTCGTAAACTGCTTCTGATTGTGTCACTACGCTGTAGTTCAAATCATCAAAGTAGCTCAGTGTTTCTTGCTTCATAGGGTGCATAAGTCTTCCATACATTTTGCAGTTGAACCTGATGAGATTCGTTTACAAGCCTTTTAAGTATTGAGCGTTAGCCGTCGGGTGAACCGCAGCATTAAGTGCTTTAGTATTCTGCTGATTGTGTTCATTAAGCAGGGCTGTAAAGGCATCAATCAACTCAGGCTTGGTCATCGTGACTTTGGTTTCTGTCTGGATATCGCGCAAGTCGATTAACACGTCAGTTAACAGCTGCGGCAAATCTTGCAGCAATTGTAGGTTCAACACGTTATGTTCGCTGTAGATAGAGTTGTGACTGCCTTTTTGCTTTTGCACCACGTACGGGTTGTCTTTTAGGTTGATGATGGATGTGCGTTTGTCACAACGTTTCAAACAGCCTTTGTTAACCTTAATTTTGCGGCAACCTTCGGTTTGTTGGAACAAACACTGGCGACTGGTCAGCAGTGTGTTCGGGTGGTAAATGCTGTAGTAGCTGCGCATGTTGTGTGGTCGCTTAATGTGGCGCATCTGCTTCATGTTCAGCTCATTGGAGATAAACGCACCGCTTGCGGCGAACTCTTCTTGTAAACATTTGAACGAGTAGGAGTTCACTGTGTTCATCTGCGGGCCCGCAACCCAACCTAATCCTAGCTCTTGAGCCAAAATGCCCACGCCAGAGTTATTGGTGATCGACAATTCTGGCTTCACTACTTCTAAGAATGCACGTGCGGCTTGGTAATCGTCACCAATCAAAATCGCAGGGAACCAAGGTTTCAATCTTGGGTTTGCTTGGAACAGCTCAATCATCGCATTCTGTTCACCCGCCAATCCCATTGGTAGCTGGAAATACACATCGACATTGCTGTCTTCGCACAGTGCGCTATCTTCTGCTGATGAAATCAATACAGATAGCTTAGGTGCGCCTTCGCGCAATTGTGGTTGAGGCAGTGTCGGCAAAGTCGGTACATCAATCGCGCCTTTTAGGCTGCTGCTAGAGGCTTGCGTTGCAGTTACATCAAAATCTTGAGTCTTCTCTGCTACCTTCTCAATAATTGCGGTTTTGTCGTCGTAGAGTTTCTTCTTCACGCCTTGCACATCATCGGCGGATTCGCATTTGTAGATCTTTGAGAAGTGTTTTACGGCGTGATCGCGAGGGTTGTCGATGTACATCGCTTTACCGAAATCACCTTGCAAAAACGCGTTGGAGAAATCGCGGTTAAAGACGGTGTACAATTCTGTGGTGTCGTTCGACAGCTCGACGCCATCACACAGACGATCAATCTGTTTACGCCAGTTATCGACCACGGTGTACACGTAGTGGGATTTCTTAATGCGGCCTTCCACTTTCAACGAATACACGCCTGCATCAGCGAGTGCTTCTAAATCGCCAAATGCCGAGTTGTCCTTCATGTTGAGTGGGTAGCTGTTGCCTGTTTTGGTGGTTTCGTATTGCTCACGGCAAGGCTGGCTGCAACGCCCACGGTTGCCCGAAGCGCCGTTACGCGCAGAACTGATGTAACAAATGCCAGAGAAACCGATGCAGTAAGAGCCGTGCACAAACACTTCCATCATCACATCATGCTCACGACCAAACTGAGCCAGATGCTTGATCTCATTGATGTTCAGTTCACGAGAGATGTTCACACGGCTTGCCGTTAACTGATTCAGGAACAGGATTTGTCCTTCGTTGTGCGTGTTGAGTTGGGTTGAAGCGTGTACGTCTAAATCTGGGAAATGGTTCTTGAGAATGTATGCCAAACCAAGATCTTGCACTATCACGCCATCAATCGCTGTGGTGTTTAACTGGCTGAGCAAACGCACGATAGCAGGGATTTCACTTTCCAGAATTAACACGTTGAGAGTCAGGAAGATCTTACATTTGTGCTGATGCGCAAGCTGCAACACGCCATTCAAGTTATCTAAGGTGAGGTTGGTTGCTCGGTTGCGCGCATTAAAGCGGTCTAGTCCGCAGTAAATGGCATCGGCACCTGCAGCAATAGCCGCTTTGATGGAATCCAGGTCGCCACCTGGCGCTAATAACTCAAATTGATCGCGTGTCACTCTTTCACTCTTATTCAGCTAGAAATTCAGCACGTATTCTACGGGGTTCAAAAGTGTGATCTAGCGCTAGTTAACGCTTTATTAATCTGAATCAATTTATTATTACTAGATTGTCAGAAGTTGATAACAAAAAGCCCCCAATCGTGTGGGGGCTGCTTTGCCGTTTCTAATCAGAAATAGTGGAACACCGGTGGTTCATGCATCAAAAAGTTCTGATGGGAGATGTTCCATGCATAAGCGCCAGCTAGGGTGAAAACCACATAATCGCCAATGTCGATCTGTTCAATATGTTGATTGCGTGCCAGTACGTCTTTTGGTGTGCATAGTTGGCCAACGAGAGTCGCTTGTTCATGGTGTATTGGCTGCGAGATAGTTGGTGGCAATTTGTTTTTCACAATGGTAAACGGATGATCATGACTTTGTGCAGCTGGTGTGCGGAAGTGATGTGTGCCTCCACGGGCGATGATGAATCTCTCCCCAAGGTTCTGTTTAATATCCAACACTTCCATTACGTAATAGCCACAAGGTGCAGAGATGTAACGCCCACATTCAAAGCGCAGTTTCCAGCCCTGAATTTGCTCTTTGGCGATAAGGAACTCTAACTTGTCGCAAAACTCCATCCACGGAAAATGCTGCTCAGGATTTCGGTAGTTGATTCCCATGCCACCACCAAGATTGATCATCAATTCTCCTAGCTCAAACTTCGCTTGCCAGGCTTTGACCACTTGGAAATAGCGTTGCATCAATGCAAGGTGACGATCGACATCAAGCTGATGCGACATAAGGTGGAAGTGGAAGCCTTTTAACTTTACTTGGGGGTAGTCACGCAACAAAGTCAGGGCATTGTTCAGTTCTGTTTCATCCAATCCAAATGGGGTAGGCTTTCCGCCCATTGCCAGTTTGCTTAAGGTGATGTCACCAATATCAATGTTCATCCGGAGGAAAATTGATACTGGGCGCTTGAGTGTTTCCGTCAGCGAGCCAATGCGTTGTAACTCGGTTAGGCTTTCAACGTGAATCGCCTCTATATCGAGCTCAATCGCCTGTGCTAACTCACTCGGCATTTTTCCCGGTCCGCCGAAGATTAGAGGTTTGTTGAGTTGCTGCTGGTGGAGGTGGGAGAGTTCTCCGCCTGAGGCCGCTTCAAAACCATCTACGTATGGTGCCAGTGTCTTTAAAACGGGAGCTGAGGGGTTGGCTTTTGCGGCATAAAACAGCTCAACGTTTTGTGGTAGCACATGACGCATTTGTTTGATGTGCTGCTCTAGCGCATTGAGGTCATAAAGGTATGCACACAAGGGTTCGGTTTGCTGTTTAGCTAAGAGTAGGACTTCGGACTTAATCTGTTCAGGAAGCGCAGTAGAGTTAAGCATGATCTGCTCCTTGACGTTGAGTTATCCATGGCGCTTTCACTCGTGTGTAGCTGGATTCTTTATCTGCTTTTTGCATTAAGCGCGTGGTGAAGTTGTTCTTACTTGGGAAGTGTCCGCCATCGAGCAGAGAGCTGAGTTCTGGTTGTTTACCATTGACCGATTGCCAACGTGTTATGGCACTAGCGACCGAATTCCACAGCGTTTGTTCCAGTCCTTGGTTTCCCTCTGCAATGAAGAAAATTGCTTCACTGATGTTGTTGATAAAGGTGCAGTATCCGATGCGGTTCCAACCTTGTTCTCGGCTGTAGTAAACCGATTGGCGCGTTCGTTCTGATAGATGGCTCAATGTTTCTTGTGGCCAAAACTCTGGCAGTAATTTAGTGCCCTCTAAGTCTCGAATCCAGACGCAGCACGGCATATCCTTTTCAAAGCCAATCAGGGTGTTTTGCAAGTGGGGTTCAAATGCCACACCATGTTTGAAGTAATAGTTAAACACGCCAGGGATGAGGCAATGAAGGTAGCGTTCGAACCATAAGGTAGCGATGTCGGTGTATTGGCTTCGAGATACTTTTGCTTTGCTTTTTAATTGCTTGGCAATACAGCTATTGCCGTTTTTATCGTAGGCAAATAGTGCTCCAGCTAAGGTTGGTTGCAAGATATCAGTTTCACTCAGAGTGAAGTTTTCTCGATATAAAATGCCAAACGATTCGCGAGCTTTGGTCACCTCTTGTTCTTGCTGTTTTGCGAGACTCGCTAGATTGAGCGTGGTTGCATAAGGTTCGGTCATTACCTTGAATACGGGATTATGCAATTGTTCGCTTTCTTTGATTGGGTGCAGAATCGAGGTTAGTTGTACGGCGCTATCCAGTTCATACCAAGCATTCTTACGAACACAGTTGGTTAAACGAACGTTGATGGAGAACTTCGCAAACCAATCCATATCCGGATGGTAAAGCGTGCGCACTGAGGATGTTGGCAACATATGTTCGCCGCCTAAACCAAGAGGGGTAATTTTGCCTTGTTCAATCGCCAGCTTGACCAATGGGTTTTGCAAGATGGTGTAGCTTTCCCAAGGGTGACAAGGGTAAAGCATGGTGGCTTTTGTACTCAGTTTTTCTGGAGCTAACTGTTCCAGCATTGCTTGTGGCGCTGCGCGGTTATCTGAACTCAAAACATCCAGTAAATCGCTGTCTACTTCAAACCAATACAAAGGTACTCTTGCTCCCACTTCAGGTGAACATGCGAGCAAATCATCCATGCTCACACCTGAACGGCTTTTCGGGGTGGGGTGGAAAGTGTGTCCCCAAATTAAAGACTGCTCAGATGCGATAAAGGCATTGTGTTGCTGAGGTTGGTTGTTCGAATTTAGAAACTGCTCAGTGATCAATAAGCTGTTTTCCATCTGTTCAACTAACTCATGGTTGAAAGGGATCGCCAGCACTTGTTTAAGGTAATTGAGCAGCAGCGTTAGTGTTTGTTGACTGGTATTAAGTTTGCACCAACTTGCGCCGGGCATTTTCGCCCAAGGCATATCGGCAAGCTTCACTTTACCCAACCTGCTTGCGTACTCAACGGGCAGGACAAGCAAACTGTCTTGCTCGGAGAGGTGAATGGTCACAAGTTGTTGCGAGGTATAGTTTCTTTTAAGTGTTTGCGGCAGTGTGGTCGAGTGACATTGCCATTCAACTTGTTGATTTGGTATCGCGTATTCACGCAAGTAACAGTTTAAAATGCCCATAACGGTGTTGAGTTGGGCTTTCTCATGGTTGAACTTGACTCGGTTTTCAGCCAAGTGGTCAGTCGGAGAGGATGGAGTGTGTAACATGTTGATGTCCAAATTTTGAATGGATAATCAGCGCAATGAGTGTTGCGATGCTGACTAACGCAGAAAGTAGGAAAGGAACCTCAAGCCAGCCCAAGCTAGAGATGAAAGATGCACATAACCCTGCGGCGACACCACCCCATTTCGACATCGCATCAAAGCGTGAAAATACTTTGCCGCACAGTTGCCGGTCGAGTTGTTTGGCCAATGCTTGGTGTAAGCCTTGATAGCAGCAAACCATGCCAAGGCCAAAGGTGAGGCGAGCGCCGATGAGTACAGCTTCATAGTGAACCAAGTGCATGGCGGTGCTGAGTGAAAGCAAGCCAAAGCCCAACCACAAGGTGCGCTGCGGCTGGTGGCCATTGATGTACTCCGACCAAAGATGAGCTTTCCCAGCCAACAAGAGATAAACGCCGTGTGGCAGCGCGTACAAAAATCCAATCCATGCTTGGTTTGTGGTGCTGTATTGCTGCACATATGGCGAGAAGTACGGGAAGGTCACAACCATGGAAAAAGCGAAGCTGAACTGAGCGCCGAACACCCAATACAGAGTACGCAGCGATTGGTTTTTATTGCGCTGAGTTTCTTCAAAAGCTTGGTTACGAACAGCCGATGGTTTTATCGTTTGATCAGCAGGCAGTGTTAGCGTGATGGCTAGCGCTAGCAAGGGCATAATGGACAACCAGAGATAAGCATTGAGCGGATTGGTTTCCGATAGACCCCAGCCCAAGCCAATTGGGGCGATGATCAGGGCTAAGCGAGCCGATAGTTGAGTTTTATTAAGCGACTTGCCAAGTGTTTTAGCATCTTCAATCTGGCTAGATAAATAGCTATTAGAGGCGGCCATCGTGCCGCCAAAGGTTCCTTGAACGATAAGACCAAACACAAACATTGTCAGGTTGTTCGCCAGGCCACATATAGCGAAGCCTGCTGCAAGACCAAGTTGAGCACGCAGCAGTGAACGGCGTCGGCCATATTTATCTGCAAACTGTCCCCAAAACCTTGCTGCCACCGCAGTACAAAAGGTGGGTAAAATAAACAATACCCCAGCCCAATCGGTATCAATCTGCGTGCCGAGTGTTGGTAAAACTACGGGTAAGAACAAAGGCATACCGAGAGCAGCAAACGCGGAGATGAAATGGCAAAGCAAGACGCTGTAGATGAGTTTGGTCATAATGGGTTAGCTCGCGCTCTGTTTGATAGCAGCAAGATAAGCCTTTTGTGCTTCCTCGCTGGTAAGCAGCAAGAAGTTGGGTGCGGACAAGCCATAGAACTTATTAATATCGCTTGCGCCAGACGCCTCTTTTGATAGCAGACTGCCTGAACTCAATAAATATTTGGCATACAAATCTGGCGAATCGAACAGCAGTTCGTGTGCCAGTTTGGTATCGTGGCCTGATTTACGCAGAGAGCAAAGCTGCTGAGACAGGCTGTGTGCGACAATGGCATACAGAGAAGCTGAAGAGGTGATCCCATTTGTAGCCATTGCTTCCACTATTGCCGCAATATCCAATTGTAAAGTGATGGTGGTAAACATCTGCCCAAGCGCCAGTTCGTCATCTACTGTAATGCGTTGGTCCAGTAATTGATCACATTTAACCGGAGAGTACTGCTCAAAGGTGTTAAATCGCTCAGGCCAAATTCGTGCGGCATCGTTGTCCTTCATCGCCAACATCATTTTTCCCTGTTCATTAAACGCGATGATGGCGTTTTGCTGATTAGATTCCAACGCAATTCCGTAGCGAAGCCATAAGGTGAGGTGCACTTTGCACAACAGATCAACGTAGTCTTTAAACCAAGCCAGAGTGTCCTGCTGGTAGTACTGCTCAGCAAGGTGTTCTAGGAACAATCGGCCATCTGGCATAGGACTCGCCAGTGCAGCAACTGGAACCAGCGCTTTATCTTGGCTAAGGGTGATTGGATACTCACGTACGATGTAAGCGAAGGTTTTGTCCTCACCAACATGACCGCCGTGCTTTTCATTGCAGTGGAAAAGCGTGCCGTTCAATGTTTGATCGGT
Organism: Vibrio sp. D401a; assembly: GCF_030248515.1. Classification (NCBI taxonomy): domain Bacteria; kingdom Pseudomonadati; phylum Pseudomonadota; class Gammaproteobacteria; order Vibrionales; family Vibrionaceae; genus Vibrio; species Vibrio sp. D401a. Next base: position 120,437 of record NZ_JAHGAI010000006.1, read on the forward strand.
TTGTTCTAAATGAGTAAGCAGGCGTTCAAACCAGTGGCCGTCATAGAGAGTGGAAGGTTTGATTAGGCGTATATTCTTAGTGCCTAATGAGCGCATGATTAATGGAACTTTAATGTGAATATGCGGCGCTTGGTTTACGACCACCGTACGTACAGATAAGGTTGGTGTGACATCTAAGTAGGCAGTGGGTGCTGCCAACACGCCTTCAGGTAAGGAGGTCAAGCTTTGCAGCGTTAACGGATGAGCAGGGAATAACACATGGCTCTGCGCGAAGTCTGCCGGTAACCCGACTTGCTCCATCGTTGGCCAGCATTTGGGCTGTGAGCTGGTAAGGGTTACCAGTGATTTCTCAATAGCTAGCCAACGTAAGGTAAAGCTTTGCGCAAACTCAGGAGCGTATTGAGTGAGGTCTTTATCACTCAAGCCAAATTTGGCGCGAGCGGTTGGGTAGTATGGGTGATCGAGGTAAGAGGCGATCTGATCGGCGCGCAACAGTTTTTTCTCCCAACTGTCGAGCTGAGAAATAGGCTGCATCAGTGAGTCAGAATGTTGTTCGAATGCGTTATCACACAAGCCTTTGTGCTTCTCTGCGCATGCTAGCTCCTGTAAGTAGCCATCCAATAGGGAATGTGAGCTTTCATGAGCGCTTGCCTTGAGAAATTCAATCCAATTTTGGTAGTGCTGCTGTCGTTCTACAAGGTCATTTCTTTCAATTATCCAGCCATCGCATATTGAGTCATCTTGCTTTCCGTATATCCAGCGTTGCATGTAATAGCTCGGTTTAACCGGTAGGTAGAGAGTGAAATCTGCACCTACAAATGTCAGCCAGATTTGTTCACGTGGATAAGAAGTGACCCCCAGATTGATTGGGAGTTTAGTGATGAATCTGCCTCGAGATAGTAAGCCAAATAAGTCTTCGCGTAAGCAGGTATCGATCAGACGTTGAGTCAGATATAAAGCGTTTTCGTTCATGCGGTCACCTCGTTGACAGGTGTGAGATTAAAGCGAGATAGGGCGCGCTGCAGTGTTGCTTCTAGTGGTTGACCGGAAGGTGACGCAATCGAAATTCTTGCCAAGTAATCTTTGTTGGAAAAACTCTTTTGGAAGTAGTCGCCTGTTTTTTTTAGCACCTGCTGTTGAGTGACGATATCACCGTCTTGATGGATGAATGACGTAGATGTGCCCTCAATATTGCCACTGTGTGGGGCGACTAGGTAACGTACCTGAGCACTGCCATCGATGCGAAAATTACGGTCGAGTTTGCTACCAAGATGAAGATTCAGGATGGTGGTGAACCAGCTGCCTCGGCTAAGATTGTCGAGTAAGAACTCTCGTCCGTCACCAATGCTTCGGTAGTTGATTTCGACTAATACCGGCCCCGATTCCGTCACGATAAATTCACTGTGACAAACACCAAAACCAACACCGAACGCTTTCAGCTGACGTAAACACTCGTCGCGGTAATGGAGGCTGTTTGCACCATTCCAACTGGCAGCAGTTTCAATAAAGTACGGAGGAGGAGAAAGTTCAACATCGAACCCGCCAACTGGAATCAGTTCTTCTCCGTCACCCAGGGTTTCAACTGTGATGAGTGGGCCTTGCAAAAACGCCTCCACCAAAATAGGGGCCGCTGGGTGTTTTTGCCAAAATGTATCGCAATAACTATCTAGCTCCGCTTGTGAATCGCAGCGCTGTACATCCAAACTTGCCACTCCTTCTTTGGGTTTTGCCACCACAGGGAAGGTAAAATCAAACTCGGAAACCATATCGCGATGAAGCAACACATTTTGAATGTTGGGTAACGATTTTTCGTTGAGCATCTGACGGGTTAAATGTTTGTTTTTGGCTTTAAGCGTGACTGTCCAGTCTTTTGCCGCAACACCAAAAAACTGAGCACAGATTGCCGTCGAGGTTTGTAGGTGATCACTGTTACTGAAAACAGCATCGGGCTTAAGACCTTGCTCCGTTATGGTCTCGATAAGCTCAAGAGGGTTGAATACATCACATTCCAGAATGCTGTCTGGATTGAAAAGGTCATCGTCACTGGCCAGTTTTAGGTGGTTGAGCTTATGGTCAGTGATCAATACGACGTGGAGACCCATCGCTTTTGCTGCAGGTACGAAGCCGTTAGTAACTGCATCATTGACGACATGACTCACGATGATCATCGTAGATTTCATGGGGCTTTCCTAATTTTCTAACGTTGTTTGCTGTCTGCTCACAGCCGGCTTCCAATCAGTCTCTTTTGAGATTTTGGGACAGAAGCACTAGTTATAATTTTGTTTGTATTAATTATTTTTTATTACCCTGATCACATAGGGCAAACAAATATAGATCATTAAATTTATATTGCAAAGCTAAATGATATTTGTTTTCATTCGCAACCGTTGGCAGTTTTATAATCAAAAACGGAATTAGAAAATGAACATGAGATTGACCTTGTCCCCTCTCGCATTAGCGATTGGAGGAGCATTGACCGCAGCAGCAGCGGCTTCGAATGTGCAGGCGGAAGAAGGTGTTGTGGCAGATGAAACACAACAAGTGATCGGTCATCAATACGAAGGCTACGCAGAACACATGCCGCAATCGGGCACTAAAACTGACGTGGAGTGGTTAGATGTGCCGCAAGCCGTTTCGGTGGTTACTAAGACGGAAATGCAAGATCGCGGTGCAGTTCGTTTGGTAGATGCTTTGGATGGTGTTGCTGGTGTGAACAACACGTTAGGCGAAGGTAGCCGAGACCAGTTTGTTATCCGCGGATTTGATGCGCTTAATGATATGTACCGTGATGGCATGCGTGATGATGGCACACTGCAATCATATCGTAGCCTAGCAAATATCGAACGTGTCGAAGTGGTGAAAGGCCCAGCTGGCGCGTTGTATGGTCGAGGATCGGCTGGTGGTGTCATCAACTTGGTGACGAAACGAGCAAATGGTGACAAGTTTACTAGTGTTAACGGTAGTGTTGGTAGTAATAGCCAATTTGTTGGGCAGATCGATAGCTCAATGGCCTTTAGCGACAAGGTCAATGCGCGAATCAACTTAGAATATCGACAAGCGGATTCTTACGTTGACCATGTTGATTCGAATGATTTCTTCATCGCTCCGACTATCCGAGTTTTACCTGCGCAGGGGCACACGGTTGATTTTGATGTCGAGTACGCACACCAAGAGCTTGTCCCTTACCGTGGGGTGCCATCGAAAAATGGTAAGCCAGTAGATGTTTCCGAAAGCACCTTCTTTGGTGGCACCAATGACTACCAAAAGTCTGACAGCATTCGCATTGCGGTTAATTATGAATGGCGTTTGAATGATGAATGGGCATGGACTAACCGTGCGTCTTACAACCATATTGAACTTAAGCAAAAGGGTACGCGACAGGGAACCGTAACTGATAACGAAGTTTCTCAAACTGTGAATAACTTTGGTTATGACCCTCGCACCACGACAACGCTACAGTCAGAATTGGTTTGGGAGACAGAATCAAACCAATTGATGATCGGTGCCGACTTTAACCAGATCAATATCGATCTCACCTTGGCGAGCAACAAAACATTACCACCCAAAAATATCTATGACCCTATCGTAGGGCCAACGCCAGATCCAGGTTTCAAGCCTTTCCGAGACAACACAACAACCACGACAGGTATTTACATTCAGGATGTATACACCTTTGGTGACTTGTCAGTGATCGGTAATGTACGTTACGACTCGATGGATCTTGAGCAGCAAAAAGCGGGCGCTACAAAAGAAGATTTGGATGACAACAAGGTTAGCTACCGTGCTGGTCTGGTCTACCGTATTAACTACGACATGTCGGTCTATGCAAGCTTAGCTCGCTCATGGCAATTGCCTTACTCGGGCATTTACATCAATCCCAAACTGGCGGAATTTTTCCATACAGATCTGAAAGAAGTCGGCGCAAAAGCCTACTTGTTGGACAACGCTTTAATGCTGAATGCGGCGATCTTCCAAATTGACCAAGAGCAACCACAAACCAACGTTGATGGTGATGTGATCGATAAGATTGAAGCTCGTCACCAAGGTATTGAGTTGGAAGCTCGCGGTCAGATCAATGAGCAATGGGATATCTCGGTAGGGTATAGCTACCTTGATGCTGAAGATAAAGATACGGGTAAAAAACCAAATGATGTATCTGACCACTTGTTCTCACTTTGGAGTACTTATCAGCTCGACGATAACTGGCGTTTGGGTGGTGGTGTGAAATACGTTGGGGACCGTTATGCGGGCAATGACGAAGCTGTCGCCTTGGGTGATTACACCACGGTTGATTTGATGGCTGCGTACACAGCTGGTCGTCATAAAATTCAAGTCAACGCTTACAACATTTTTGACGAGAAATACATCCTTGGCGCGACCAATGGCAAATCTGGCTTAAATCAGGTTGGTTACGGTGCTCCTGCAGAATTTATGCTCACTTATGGATACCAGTTCTAAGGCCTCATTGGTTTTTTGACGACTCAATCGTCGATGTTTCACCTCATTTCGAGGTTATTTAGCCCATCGGGTCAAAACAAGATTATTACTTTGACCCGCACCTATCTCAAAGGAGATTCCCATGCTTTACCAGAATTTGGATGGTAAACCTCAAGCGCAGTTGCGCCTTAGCGTCCTTGCAACGGCCATTGCATCTATCACATCCATGAGTGCATTTGCCGCTTCAGAGCCTCAAACAAAAATCATGGAAACCGTTGTTGTAACAGGGAGTGTTATTGGTAACTCAGAGTTGGAAGATGTGAAGGAATACCCAGGTGCCCGCACTGTTTTGACTAGCAAACAACTCGAAAAGACGGCTGCGCATTCTATTGATGCCGCACTGCAGAGCGTGCCGGGGATCAAAGTACAAGATGAAACTGGTACGGGTGTACTGCCAAATATCTCTGTTCGTGGCTTAAAGGCGAGCCGCAGTGGCCATGCTCAATTCTTGATGGATGGCGTGCCACTGACTCTTGCTCCCTATGGTCACACTGGGCAATCTATCTTCCCTGCAACGTTATCTATGTTGGATCGAATCGATATTGTTCGCGGTGGTGCCGCAGTACAATATGGTCCGAACAACGTAGGTGGTGTAATTAACTTGGTCACCAAACCGATTCCAAACACTTGGCAAACTGAAATCAGTAACCGCCTGACAGTGTTTGAAGCAGGTGACACTCCGCTCAACGATTTCTATCTACGAACTGGAGGTTGGCTGACGGACACTTTCGCTATTCAACTCGAAGGTAACTTTTTAAAAGGCGAGAGCTTCCGAGAGCATTCTGATACTGACGTAAAGAACTTCCAAGCCAAGGCGCAATGGCTACTAAGCGATACGCAAGAGCTACAAGCCTTCATTCAACGTTACGATGCGGATACGCAAATGCCGGGCGCGTTGTCTCCGGAAGACTATAAGAAAGACCGCACTCAATCGAAACGTCCGTACGATGAGTATCAAGGAAAATCAACGCGTTGGAGCGTGAAGTATCTGCACGATCTCAATATTGCTGATAGTGCAGAGTTAGAGGTGCTGACATTTGGGCACAATTCTGAGCGTTTCTTCCAATGGGGCTTTAACAGTGCTGGTGGGCATTGGGCCGACCCATCTCTGCCATCAACCGATATTCGTACCTCTCCGCGTGAGTTCCGAGTTTATGGGGTTGAGCCAAAGTTGGCGATGTACTTCGAAGGCAAATCTGTTACGCAAAACTGGATTGTGGGTGCTCGTTACGTCAATGAAGACATCGACTACAAGCTGACTCAAACTCCAATTGAAGGCGGAGAAACCAAAGTACCGCGCGATTGGCATTTGGAGACGGATGCAATTGCGGGCTACATCAGCAATGAAATAGGTCTGTTTAATGATGCATTAAAAGTTACTCCAGGTGTCCGTTATGAATCTGTCGACATGACGTTTGATGATTTAGGCAAATCTCAGAGCGCAGACAACAAGGTAACGGAATGGCTTCCTGGCTTGACGGTAGCTTACCACTTGACGGATCAGTGGGTAGGGTATGCCAATGCTCAGAAATCACTGCGTGCTCCGCAAATTGCTTACATTCGTGGTCTTGGTGAAGAAGGCAGTGAACTTGCGTGGAACTATGAGTTGGGAGCGCGCTATAATCAAGAGACTACTAGCTTTAACGCCGCACTTTACCGCATTGATTTTAAAGACCAACTGCAATGGCAAAGTGCAACTCAAACCTTCGATAATATCGGTAAAACGCTTCACCAAGGTATCGAACTTTCTGGCCGTTATGTTCCGAAAGCGCTACAAGCTTTGAGCTTAGGTGCGAGTTACAACTACTTGGATGCAACCCTAGAAGAAAACGGTCCAAACAAGGGTAACCAGCTGGCTTACACCTCTAAGCATCAGCTTAGCTGGGATGCGACCTACACCTTTACTGGTATTGATACAACCTTGTCAGGCTACTACTTCAGCGATGCATACGCAGACAATGCGAACACCAGTGATGAAGATGTAACGGGTGCTAAGGGCAAAGTGCCCGCTTATATGGTTTGGAACTTCAATCTTGGTACCGATTTGTACAAGGATGACAAAGGCAAGTTGCGTATGAATGTTGCGGTGAACAACCTGTTTGATGAGGACTATTACTTCCGTGGCATTGATACCAGCCCAGTTGGCCGTTATCCAGCGCCGGGACGTTCTTACACATTGGACCTAAATTACCAGTTTTAAGACATCGAACTTTGAAGATTAATTGCCTTAAATCTTTGGGCATAAAAGTCGCCAATTGACGTTGGCGACTTTGACGATCTTGGCGTTGGAGAAAATAAATATGATAAATGTAACTCGACTCCCGTCTGCACAGCGGTGGGCAATGGCCTTTGCTTTGTTGCTACTGAACTTGCTCTCTTTCTCAAGTACAGCAATGACACGAGTCGTAGAGGATGAGCAGGGGCAGTTTGAGATAGCTACTACGCCGCAACGAGTGGTGGTTTTGGAGTTTTCTTTTGTGGATGCGCTCGCAGCTGTGGGTGTTTCACCTATTGGGGTGGCAGATGATAACGACGCTTCTCGCGTGATCCCCGCAGTACGCGATTTAGTTGAACCATGGCAATCGGTCGGAATGCGCTCGCAGCCAAGCTTAGAAGCGATTGCTATACTCAAGCCGGATTTGATTATTGCAGATGCCGAGCGGCATCGCACCATCTATCAAGATTTGCAGCAAATTGCACCAACATTACTGCTTAAAAGCCGAGGTGAGACGTATCACGAGAATTTGGAATCCGCTCGCAAGGTGGGCGTTGCTCTTAATAAACAAGCAGAGATGGAGCTTCGCCTGCAATTGCATCGTCAAAGTATGGCTGCGTATAAGCAGCAGCTCTCTCTGAAACAAACCATCCAATTTGCAGTGGTCTCGGACAAAGGTATGTGGCTGCACAGCCCTGTATCTTATGCCGGAGGGGTGCTAACGGCATTAGGTATAGCCAGTCCAATCACTCAACCAAGTGAGCAAGCCTATCTTCCGACCAGTTTTGAATTACTGCTTAAAACCAATCCTGATTGGTTGCTTATTGGAGCGTATTCGCACCCCAACGTGGTGGATGATTGGCAGAGTAACCCGTTATTCAAGCTACTCACGTCAGCGAAAAAGCAACGTATTATAGAGGTGTCCCCTGAGTTGTGGTCACTCAATCGAGGCATGCTCGCTGCAGAGCAGATGGCGACAAATCTAGAACGGATTGTGGACGCGCCATGAGTGATATAACGATGCCTAGCGGCCGCTCTCGTCTATCTGTGTTTCCATGGCAAGCGGTTCTATTTACGCTGGTGCTAATGGGCTTGGTATTCTCCGGTTATCTCGTGTCCATGCTGGGGTGGTCGAATTTTTCGCTCACTCTGCATGATTTAACAGAAGTTTGGTTGGCCTTTGATGAGAGTAATATGTCCCATCAAATCCTCGCCACATTAAGAGCGCCAAGAGCTTACGTCAGCTTGATGGTTGGAGCCTGCCTTGCCGTTTCTGGATTGTTGATGCAAGGTTTAACGCGTAACCCTTTGGCTTCACCATCGATTCTTGGCATCAATGCAGGTGCGGCCTGTTTTATGGCCTTAGCTGCTATTGGTGTACCGGTGTTGAGCGGCTTACCTCCCATCTTCAATTCAGTTTTTGGCGCTTTACTTAGTGGCTTGGTCGTTATGCTACTCGGCGGTTTTTTCTCAGCTCGTTCTCATCCATTGCGCTTGGTCTTAGCGGGAATCGCTGTTAGTGCGCTACTTATTGGCCTTACCCGAGCTGCACTGATCCTTGCCGACGATATGGCTTACAGTGTGCTGCATTGGCTTACGGGCTCACTCTCTAGTGCCGACTCAAAACAGTGGCAGCAACTCTGGCCGCCAGCTGTGCTGGGTTTGCTTTTGGCCATGAGTTTGGCTCGCAATCTCAACCTGTTAGCGTTGGGAGAAGATGTAGCGATTGGGCTTGGAAGTAATATTAAGCTTACACGTTTGTTGAGCGGAATGACCATTGTTTTGCTTGCTGGTGCTAGCGTGGTGGTCGCAGGACCAATCGGTTTTGTCGGTTTACTTATTCCTCATTTAGTCAGGCCTATAGTCGGTCAAAACTATCACCTATTAATCCCCATTTGTGCCTTGGCTGGTGCAGCACTAGTTACGTGGTCTGATGCACTATCTCGAGCAATTGCGTTCCCGACAGAAACTCCAGTTGGTGTTATTACGGCCTTGCTTGGTACGCCTTGTTTTATTCTGATCGCGATGAGGAGAGCGTAATGTTTGATCATATGAAGCTTTTGCTTTTGACAGGGTTTCTCATCACTGTGGCTATTGCAGGTTTGTTGGTTGGTGCCGCTTCTCTCTCTGTTTCTCAGGTGATGGAGCAACTCATAGCGTTTTCGAGTGATGATTTTGTGATTAACCAATATCGTCTACCACGTATGTTGCTCGCTATTGGTGTCGGGGCGGGGTTAGGGCTTTCTGGCATGCTGGTGCAAGGCGTCATTCGCAACCCTCTCGCCTCACCAGATCTCATGGGGATCAGTGCCGGAGCAGGGCTTGCAGCAACGGCAAGTCTGGTTTGGTTCCCGAATGCACCTGTTAGCTGGCTGCCGTTAGTTGCAATGATGGGCGGGTTGTTTGCAGCTGGTTTGATCGCAGTTTTGGCATGGCGATCAAAGCCAACTCCAGCAAGGTTGGCGTTAATTGGCATTGCTGTCAGTGCCTTTCTGGCGAGTGGCATCGACTTTTTATTGATTACTCATCCTCTTGAAATCAATACCGCAATGGTTTGGCTAACGGGCAGCTTATGGGGACGAAACTGGCAGCAAGTGCCATTTATATGGAGCGCGTTAATCTTACTATTACCCTTGGCATTTTGGTTGGCTTGGCGGCTGGATGTCATGGGGCTAGGTGAGGAGAGTGCGACCACGCTTGGTATTCAGCCGAAGCAAGTTCAAGTAATGGCTCTGGTTGCGGCGGTCTTGCTAGCAAGCATGAGTGTTTCTGTTGCGGGCACCATAAGTTTTGTTGGTCTATTGGCTCCTCATTTGGCTCGCTTGTTGTTCGGTCATAACCATAAGTTACTCATCCCTGCTTCTGCGCTTTTAGGAGCGTCACTAGTGACTTGCGCTGATGGATTAGCCAGAGGGTTGCAACCTCCGATTGAGCTACCAGCAGGCGTACTTACCTCTGTAATTGGCGCACCGTATTTCATTTTTCTTCTTTATCGTTATCGAGGTTGGTAACTATGCTTGAAACGCAGCACCTTTCCGTCGCGTACGGCAAACACATCATCATTCCTAACTTGTCGGTCTCCATTCCAAAGGGCAAGATTACCGCGTTGATCGGCCCGAATGGTTGCGGAAAATCGACCTTGTTAAAAACCTTGGTAAGAATCAATAAGCCAACATCAGGTGAAGTGATGTTCGAAGGTAAACCTTTATCGAATTATGCTGATAAAGCACTAGCTCGCTCGTTGTCGCTGCTACCACAAATTTTGGTCAGCCCGGAGGGGATAACAGTGAGAAAGTTGGTTGAATATGGCCGTTCACCCTATGTATCACATTGGGGAAAGCTAGGGAAAGAGGATCAAGTTATTGTCGAACAAGCGATGCACGACACTGGGGTCTTTGAATTTGCCGAACAGCCCGTTGAGTCGTTATCTGGCGGTCAACGCCAGCGAGCATGGATTGCGATGGTGATGGCACAAGATACGGAAGTAGTCATGTTGGATGAGCCGACGACTTATCTCGATATGTCGCATCAAGTGGAGTTGATGAACCTAATGCAACAGATGAACAGCAAAGGAAAAACGGTCGTCGTAGTACTGCATGACCTCAATCAAGCTTGTCGATATTGCGACCATTTGGTGGTGCTTGAACAAGGGCAGCTAGTGGCGCAAGGTACTCCGGATGAGGTATTTACCGAGACGCTATTAAGTGATGTTTTTGACCTCAAAGCTCGTGTTTTCCGTGACCCTATTTCAGATACGCCGATGTGTGTAGCGATTTAAAAAGATGGACTGACTCAAGGGACTGTTCATCTTCGCTGAAAAAATCAGCTTGAGAGGTCAACAGGCGCTATTAGCTAAAACAAACCCCGCAATGTGGCGGGGCTTGGAGTTTAGAGTTCCTAGAGTTGAATTAGTGTTTACGCCAGTTTAAACGTCGCCACTTTTGAGTTGAGATCTTCTGCTTGCGATTTTAGCTGCGAAGATTCGTGTTTTGACTCTTCTGCCCCAACAACTAACTGATCAGTAACGTCTTTAATCGTGGTGACATTTTGTGTGATTTCGTTAGTTACGTGGGTTTGCTCTTCAGCTGCGGTTGCAATTTGTGTTGCCATATCACTGATGAGGGCAACGGCGGCGTTAATTTCGTCGAGAGCCATTGCTGCTTGATCAGCATCGGCTACTGAGCCAATTGCAAGCTCTGAGCTTCTTTCCATTATCGCCACTGCACGTTGAGTGGTTTGCTGCAAGGTTTCGATGGTCGATTTTATCTCTTCTGTTGAAGTATGTGTACGTTGCGACAGTACGCGAACTTCATCAGCAACTACAGCAAAACCACGACCTTGCTCACCTGCTCGCGCCGCCTCAATCGCAGCGTTGAGTGCTAGTAAGTTAGTCTGCTCTGCAATATCACGGATCGTTGACAGCACAGTGTTGATGTCTTGTGCGTGTTGATTCAATTCACCAATGACAATACTTGCTTGATTAACTTCAGACGACAAGTTGTTGATCGATTCTTTGGTATTTACTACCAAGCCGTGGCCATTTTGAGTGCTGGTCGAAGAGTCAATCGCCGCTTTTGCCGTCTGTTCTGCGTGTGAAGCGATTTCTTGTGTCGCAGATGCCATCTCGGTTACAGCAGTCGCCACCATGGTGATTTCTTGTTGTTGGTGGTTTAGTTCGTCAACAGATTGAATTGCTCTTTGAGTACTTGCCTCAGAGCGTTGGTTTAGATCGACCGCTTGATGACGGATATGGCCAATCAACTCCTGCAAGCTAGCAACAAATAGGTTGAAGTTTTCCGCTAGCTCACCAACTTCATCGCGATTTTCTACCTCGATACGTTGAGTCAAATCACCGCTACCATTGGCGATTTGCGATAGCGCATTAGAAACGTTGTAAAGTGGACGGAAAAGGATGTTACACAACAAGTTAAATAGAGCGACACAAAGAATAACCACGACACTGGTTGCGATGATTTGTCCCCAAACAGCGTCATAAAGTGGTTCGATCAAAGAGTTGTGGTCGATGACAGTCACAGTCGTTAACTCAGTGCCTTCAATCTTCTTCGCAAAAACAACGAAGGTGTTTCCATCTACACTGACTTGACGGTCATTACCTGATTGAGAAATAGCGGCAATGTCCTGAAAACTTAACCCTAACTTACTGATTGGCTGATTAAGGAATTTGCTGTCTTTATGAATGAATACATTGCCCTGCTCGTTGGCAATGAACATGTAGCCCTCACCTGGAAGAATGACTTTATCAAGGCTATTGATCATATCGCCAATCTCTACATCTGCACCAAGCACTGATGTCTGACCGTGAAGGTTAATGGCTTTACCCAATGAAACAACATTTGCTCCGGTCGCTGCAGCTACCGTTGGGTTATCAATGAAGACTTGTGATGGATTTGCAATGGCGTTGGTGTACCAACCCCATTTTCGAGGGTCGTCATTGCCCGGTGGAAGTACAACACCGTTTGCGTTGTCTTGAGTACCGTCAGGGTAAGCAAGGAAGACGTTGTCAAAAGCGGCGGAGTCCTTTACCTGTTTTAGGTGGGTGACGATTGCTGACTTTTCGGCATCCTGAGACAGTGACTTTAACGCTCTCTCTTTGGATAGTAACCAGTCGCTTACGTATTGGTTATAGGAAGCACTTGTACTTTCAAGGCGCTGCTCAACTTCGACATCTAGTCGTTGCAGTGCATCTCGAAAAGACAACCCCTCTACCAAAACTCCCCCGAGGATAATGGCAGCGCTGGCTGAGATGGCCAGCTTGTTTTTTAAAGATAGATTTTTAAGCATAAAGATATCGCTAAGTAATTATTATAGATTTATTAAATGTATTGCCTTTGCATTATATTTTACTGGTCGAAATAAATGCAGATCTGAGTCTTATTATTGAGGTTTAGTTAAATTTATAAAGCAAATTGAGGCATAGATCCTATGAATCGAGCAGTATGAGCGTAGTAAGCTTGCTTTCTTAAATGATTATCATTTTATAAAATGCGATCTAGATCAAACAAATTATGCTGAAATGTCATATTAAATATCACGCATACATCACGAACGATATATTTTGCTTAGTTATCAATATCTAGGGCGATATTTATGCGTAATATGTTGTTATTCCCCGCACTTTTTTTGTCAGGCTGTGCGCTGACTCCTCCTTCAACCCCCATACAACCAGATGCTAATTGGCATGTTGATCAACTGGTGAATGGGATGAAATACCACATCTATCCGACTCAAGACAAAGAAGTGTCTATTCGTTTAAAGATGAATATTGGCTCATTGCAGGAAAGCGTAGACCAGAAAGGTTATGCGCATTTTATTGAGCATATGGCGTTTAATGGCAGCCAGCATTTCTCTGGCAATGACGTCATCAAGTTCTTTGAGCAGTCAGGAGGGAGTTTTGGTGCTGATATCAATGCATTTACCTCCTACGAAGAAACCACCTATAAGCTCGACCTTGCCAATGATGAAATGCTCAAAGAGGCATTGACATGGATGCGAGATATTAGTGATGGCATCGCATTTGAGCCAGAGCAGGTTGAACAAGAGAAAGGCGTTATCTTAGGTGAATGGCGAAGAGCGACTCCTGATGATAAATCATTAGCTTACAACGCGTACGATGCTGCAATAAAAGGCACTCCTTTTGAAGGCAATGATCCCATAGGTACCAAGGTATCGATAGAGCAGGCTACGGCCGCAGGATTGAAAAACTTTTACCAACAGTGGTATCAGCCTCAATATGCTGAACTGATAATCGCTGGTGATGTGGATGTTGCGCAGCTGAGTGAGACCATTCAAAAGCATTTCTCTGATTGGAAAAGCACTGCTGATGAAAACATCGTGAAGAGACGTGATATTCTACTTAAGCCTGATGATTTGCTATTAGAAAGCAGCTCAATGGAGTCTCCGAGTCTCCACTATTCGATTTATAGAGGGCCTATCGGATACCAAACTCGTGAGGAGCAACATCAAGTATGGGCAGATGATGTTCTATCACAATTGATTCAACAAAGAATGTACTCCGTGCTAAATGACGCTGCTCAGCCGTACCAATACGTTTATGCACAGACTTATTTTAACAATTACAGTCGCCTGTCTACTGGTGGAATATCATTCTCGCGTGAACAAAGAGATGAGATGCACCCGCTATTCATTGGTACTTTGGCTTCCCTTCGAGATCATGGGGTCTCTTCTGAGGAGTTGGAGGCCGTCATCGCGGGGTATCGCAATGAACTGACCAATATTGACAGTGATTGGGATAAGCGTAAGCCACATAGTTACGTTGATGAGCGCGTGTATGAGCTTGAGCAGAATTTGGTCAGCCAATCAAAACAAGACTATAAAATGAGTTTAAGTGACTTCGTTGACCACTTTGATGTTAAAGAGGCCAACAAGCACTTAGCGCAACTATTAGACAACGATCCAGCCTTTATTATTGGTTTGGCTCAAGGGGAAGCGAAGCAACAGTTTACCAATGTCTTTGTAGAACTTGATTCGAGCTACGCAAAACTTGGTGAAAAACCGTTGGCAATGTATGCCAAGAATGAAGGCTTTGTTCAGCCAAGCAATGAGGGTGATATCGTTTCAGTGCAGCCGCATCAAGGTGGCTTCGAAATATTTACACTGTCGAATGGTATTGAAGTTTGGTTCCAACAAGATCAAAAAGCAGGCGAACGTGCTCACATCTTCTTTGCAAGTCAGGGCGGAAAAGCAGCACTGGATCCTTCACTTTACGCCGCATATGAGCTGGCAAGTCTAGTTGGTGCAAGAAGTGGTTTAGGTGACTTCTCAGGACCAGAATTGGACAACTTTTTACGCACACACGAGATGAGTATGTATCCTTTGCTGGGCGATACCCATCATGGCGTTGAGATGGTCGCACCGAAACAGCAATTAGCGAATGCACTCAATGGCGTGTACAACGTTGCTACAGAAATTAAGGTAGATGCTCGTCAGTTGTCAGCGGTGAAGAGAGAATATAGCCAAGAAAGCACCACCTTTCTGAACTCACCGATTGGTAAATGGCTAAGAGCAGTCAACCAAAATGCTTATATTCCGAATAGTCGCCACCGAATGGTGTTGCCTGACGATGTAGATGGGGTGACTGCTGAGCAAATTCTGGCGGTTCACGACACCCTATTCTTAAAGGATAGAGGCTTCAAAATGGTGATTGTAGCGGATTTAGACGCTCAATCTATTGCCCCTCTGTTACGCAAGTATGTTGCGTCAATACCACTCGAGTCAGCCTCACCTGTTGATTACAGTGTGAAATACAATCCAAATGCGACGTCACATATAGAGTTTACTGATGGGCATGAACCGTCCGCATTCTTTTTGTTAAGGCTGACTAACAGTAGTGAGCAACCGACTTCGACAAGAACGATTTTTATCGAAGACGTGTTGCAACGCATCAGTTCTACTAGAGTTCTTGACCGTCTACGTGAAGAAGCGAGTTTAGATTACAACCCGGCGGTTTATTCGATCGTACAAGACCGAGAAAAGGTAACTGACTGGTTCTTTGAAGCACAGGTTGATCCGAAAGCAGTGTCGAAAGTAGAGCAAGTGTTTGATGAAACAATTGATGAATTGTTGGTCAATATTACTCAAGATGAACTGGATACGGCGGTGAAGCAACTTGTTTTAGATATGAGTGAATTGGCTGACCTCCCAGGGAATAGAGGTTGGGCATACACTAGGTACCTTATCCAAGGTTACGATATTGATGTACTGTCTGATGTGGAGCACATGGCAACATCGCTCACCTTAGAAGAAGTGATGAATCAGGCGCGGCACTCTTTTGGTAAGGGTGCGAAACGAAGTACGATTATCCTAAATCCTAAATCCTAAATCCTAATGAAAAAGGACGACCATTTGGTCGTCCTTTTTAGTTAATATCTAGTCGTTCTTCTCTTTACCGTAAACACGAACGCCAGCTTTTGAGCCTTCTGAGTTACCATACACCTCGATGTTTTTCACACATCGGCGGTAGCCAAAGTAGCGCCAATCGGTCATTTTGTCTTTCTTCAGGTCACGATGGAATCGAATGGTTTTTTCATCACCATTTTGGAATCTCACAACGACTTTTCTTAATTCTAAGTCTTTCTCTGCTTTCACTTTAATCGCGTTAGTGTTGCGGCAAATGACCATCGGGATCTTTGCTGCAAGGTTACCGTGTTCTAACAAAATAGTACGACCCAAAGTGAATTTATCGTCCGCATGAGCTGGCGCGATAAGTGTTGTTGCGGCTAGGGCTGCCGTGATAATAGCGGTATAGATTTTCATTCAAATAATCATCAAAACACAGAAGCGCGAATCATAGTCGAGCTTAATGAAAATCAGCTAGCAATATTTCTCATTGTGAATGAAATTTCACAGTCCGCTGACTTTGTGTTTGTGGATGAAAATCTATATTCACTATTGCTATGCTTGCTTACGAGATGTTGGCTTGTTATCTGAGCTTTGTGTTTTTGGCTGGTTTTTTTGGTGTTCTTCTGTCTTGCTCTTTAGTGAAATGACCTCTTTCTCTGGTAACTCTGCGGCTTCACCAAAGAACTTGCCACCTGGCTCAATGCTCAGGTTATTACTCCAAACTTTACCTGTAATACGTCCTTTCTCAAGGACCTGAATCTGTTCGGCGTAACAGTTGCCTTCGACGATACCATTAATAATGAGTTTATTTGCATATACGTCACCCTTAACACGGCCACTTTCAGAAACGATTAGCGTACTATCGACATTTACTTGACCATTTACGATGCCATCTACTTGGATGTCATTTTCAAGTTTGAGTTCTCCGCTAACAGAACATCCTTTGGCGATGAGAGTTGAAGTTGCTTGGCTACTCTCTGTTCCACGGTGTTGACTAAAGATTCCCATCTTATACCTCGTTCTTTACTGAATATTGCTTCGAATTCGTTAACGTTCCAATCTACAAATGGTCTCGGATTTAGAGCCCGCCCTACAAATCGAATTTCATAGTGTAGGTGTGGGCCAGAAGATAACCCGCTATTACCTGACACTCCGATAAGTTGTCCTTTTTTGACAAACTCGCCACTTTTTACCTTAAAGCTTTTTAAGTGTGAATAAGAGCTAGAAAAACCGAAGGAATGTTGTAAACGAAGAAAGTTACCTGACCCTTTGTTGCTTCGCCGCGTGACCTCAGCAACACCATCCGCTGGAGCATAGATTGGTGTTCCAATGTTGACGGCAAAGTCTAAGCCGCGATGCATTTTTGTTATTTTGGTTATCGGGTGGATACGCTTACCAAAACCAGAGGATATTCTTTCCTTTCCCACCGGTGACCCACTTGGGATCTGAGTTAGCATTGCGATACGTACATTAGATGCAATAGCAGCAGTGTCTAGGCGAGATTCTAGGTTCGCCAAATCTACCCCTGTCGCCATTCCAAGTGAAGACTCTAAATCTGATAAACGTTCTGAGACTGTTGTGATTTGTTCTTCTCTTTCTGAAAGATCGCTTTCTAGCTCAGATTTTAGTTGTTTTAACTGTGCTACCTCTTCAGATAGACCGACAGAGTGCTGAGCTAACTCAGCTTGTTTTAGCTCCGCGCTATCGACGGCTGAATATAGATAAAACACCAATCCTGTCGTTGCACATATCCCAATAGACATAGCAGCCAGCAAACTTTTTAGGCGAGTTTGCATTGCTTTTGTCACGCACCAATGCTTCGAGCCGTTGATGGTAGACACGGATATGGTTAACTGGTCTTTCATAGATTTAATCTGCAAAGATTGTTCATATATCGAGCGAGTCTAGACTCTACGAAAACACAGTCGAATTCTCCAGTACAACACGAAGTTGGTTTGTGAGATCGTGATGTTACGTCAAAGCTTCAACAAAAGGCGAAAATTTGATTTAACGAATGAGATTTATCGGTCGAGGGGGAATGCTGCACCTGCAATTTTCACATGAGATCACGTTTTATCTTATAAATTCTGAGATATCCATTAATAAGGTTGATTGTTGATTGAATCAGGGGTTGGTCTGTTTATGATGTTTGTTTTATATGTAAAATTGGCTAGGTCTCTGAAGTGCTCCTTCATGCCGCCACAAAATGGAGTAGAAAGTGAAAAAATTATTATTGGCGGCTGCCGTCGTTGCAGCAGCGGGTGGGGCTGGTTACCTGTATCAAAATGAAGTTGCCAACAGCAGCGGTTCAGATGCATTGCTTAGTCAAGTTCCTGCAGATACTTTGCTGATCACTTATCAAACGAAACCGATCAATTACTACGAATACATGAATGCGTTCGGTACAGCGCAGCAACCGCAAATGTCGGAGCTGTTTGCTGAAGAAGAGTTAACTCCTGGTTTAGAGTTTGCTGTGAACTTCTTGGATGCGTACGTTGCGGCGTCATCTTCTCCTGAGAGCTTAAAAGCCTTTATGGGTACAGGGGATTCTGTGAGTCCAGTTATCTACACCTTAGGTTTTATTCCGGTATACAAAGTGCAGCTTGAGAACCCAGCGGCACTGTGGAAAACGTTGGACGAGCAAGAGCAGCTTTCAGGTTTTCAACATGAGCTTGTTAAGTTGGATAAAGTGGAGTACCGCCGTTACGAGCTGACCGAATCTCAAGACAAATTAATGGGAATTGGTCTAGTAGTCGCTGTTGTGGATAACGTTCTGACCGTGACTTTTGATATCCCTGAACTCGGTGTTGAGAGCCCCCTTAAACTGGCATTTGGTCTTGAATCTCCGAAGAACAGTATTGTGGACTCTGGTCGTCTTGAAGCGTTACAAAACAAATACGGCGCGAGCAATAATTCATTCGGTATTGTTGACATTCGTGAAATCATCAAAGGCCTGACGACAGTGGATGGCAACAGAATGGCTCGCCAGCTGAAAATAATTCAATCTGATCCAGTGTTAGATCAATTGCGTTCCCCTGCGTGTCACACCGAGTTTACCCAAATCGCTGAAAACTGGCCGCAAATGGTCGCGTTTGCCGAGTACAGCGCGGGTGACGATAAAGCTCGCATCAACGGCGGCTTTGTTGTTGAATCGAAAAACCAAGTGATTCTTGAAGCATTGCAATCAGTGCGCGGTGTCTTGGCGGAATCAAATGGTGAGCAGAGCATGTTTAGCTTGGCATTAGGTCTAGACGTTGCGACGTTGGCTCCGGCGATTGGTAAGATCTGGACAGATTTAACGACTCCTGAGTACCAGTGTTCAATCCTAGCGCAAGCGCAGAATGACATGCGTGGTCAAAACCCAGCTCCGGCGATCAGCATGGGCGCGGGTATGGCAAATGGCCTGAAAGGTTTGAGCATGGAAATGTTCGGCCTAGATGTGAACATGAATGGCCAATACGGACCTGAACTAGGTCAGCTGGATGCGATCTTCTCTATCTCAGCGGACGATCCAAACATGCTGCTGCAAACGGCACAAATGTTCATGCCTGAGCTGGCGCAGATTCAAATCCAACCGGATAACCAACCAGTGAACATCGGTGGTCTGCTTGAACCATACGCAGGCAAACCAATGGATGTATTTGCTCGTCTAAACGGCAGTCACCTAACGCTTTACAGTGGTGAGGCAGCAGCGGCAGCAAGTGAGAAAGTCATGGCTCAACCGCTAACGGCCAATGGTCTATTGAGCTTCACTATGGACTCAGACCGCGTATTAGAAGTGATTGAAACAGCATCGGAAGTGTCTGGCGAGCCAGTACCGGAAGACGTGAAGATGAGCCTACAAGGTGAGCTTATCGGTGGTATGGCTTTGGATGTAACCAAAGATGGCATTGTGTTTGACTTCGATTACACAAGCTCAACCAAACCACAAGTGAAGGTAGCGCAACAATAAGCGTGACTCACCGGCTTCGTTCTCGAAGCATTTCTTCATAATCAAAAGGCGACCTCAGTGTCGCCTTTTTTGTTTTTCTCGCGATAGCCCTCCAATTCCTCCTCTTTCAATCAAAAGTAATCATCAAATAAGATCATTAAAAATCAGTGGGATGGATCTTTTCTCCTGATCAATGATCAAATGTATCTTTACTAAAACTGTACGGTACAGTACAGTTTTTAAAAATCATTAAGTTGGGTTTCAAAAATGAAGAAGAAAGTCATTGCGTTGTCGCTTGTTATTGGTTCGTTGTTCGCTGCAGGTTGTGCGTTATACCAACCTAATACGGTTACCACTGATAACGCTTATGTTCACTCGGATGTGACGGCGATTTCTCCGGAAGTCGGTGGGCAGGTAAGCCAACTTTTTGTCGAAGATAACCAGTGGGTCAGCAAAGGTGCGCCACTGTTTTCGATTGATGATGAAGATTTCGTTGCCAACCAAGAAATCGCGAAGTCAGCGTTAGATGTCGCAAAAGCTGCACTGACCGCAAACCAAACCAAAACCGAAATGCAGTTGGTAAAGATTGAGCAGGCGAAGCAGGGCATCCACAGCGCAAGTGCCAACGCGGAACATCAAGCGGCGGAGTTCAAACGTCTTTCACGCTTGGTACAAAAGCAGTCGGTGAGCAAGAACCAATTTGAAGCACAAAGAACGCGTTCTATTGAAGCGAGCAGCAATCTTGAAACTGCCAAGCTAGCACTAGCCGCTGAACAGAAGCAGCTCGATGCGCTAGTAACAGAAAAGATGCAGCTAACCGCGCAACGTAAGCAAGCCGAAGCGAACTTGAGGTTGGTGAATATCGCCCTTGAGCGAACCATCGTTCGAGCGCCATTTGATGGTTATGTGGCAGACAGACAAGTGCAAGTCGGTAAGTTTGTTCAACCGGGCATGGGTTTGATTGTGATGGTGCCGGATTACGTTTGGATTGAGGCAAACTTCAAAGAGACTCAATTGGAAAACGTCGCACAAGGGCAAGATGTAGAAGTGGTGTTAGACATGTTCCCTGATCATCCGTTGCATGGTCGTGTATCTTCTATCACCCCTGCAACAGGCGCGCAGTTTAGTTTGTTGCCACCGCAAAATGCGACCGGTAATTTTGTGAAAGTAGTACAGCGCGTGCCAGTGCGTATTGAGTTGGATATCCCACAAGAGCTGAAACAGCGCATCTACCCGGGCTTGTCCGCTGAAGTGTCGATTGAGACCGCAACGCAAGGTTAATCGCCATGAAAACACGTTCTCCATTGCTGATTTTTGCGCTGTTCGCCATTGCGGCTTTTGGAATCAATTCGGTGATGTTTACCGAGCTGTCCCACGAGATGGCAGCCACGTCCGGTTTGTCCGCAGATGAAGTCGAGTTAGTGAAAATCGGCTTTATGATCACTCAAGTGTTGGGGTTTATGTTTACGCCTATCTTGGTGCGTAAGCTTGGTACGTCATTGCCATTGCACTCTGCATTGCTGGTGGGTTTGGGAACGAACCTTGCGCTCTATTGGACTGGTCAGCATGCGTTGTTGTTCACGCTAACTTGGTTAGTAAGCGGCTTTTTCATGAGCATGTTATTGGTGGTGGTGAACCTTTATCTACTCAATACCTTTGAGCAGCGTTGGTTGCCTGCGATTATTGCGCTGACACTGATCTTCTCAACACTATTACCAATGGGCGCTTATCCGTGGTTGGTGGCTGAGATTGTCGAAGAGTTTGACTGGTCGTTTTTGAACGTTGTCTCGGCTTGGTTGTACTTTTCTGCACTAGTGATGATCGGCGTGTACAAACCTCAGGCGATTGAGATTGAAACCAAGCCAAAATCCTCAGGCTCGGTGTACCTCGTACTCGCGTTAACGATGAGTTTGGTGGTGTTCCTACTAATGCGCGGCAGCTACTACAACTGGTTGGATTCAGACTGGTTTGTACAGGCTTCTTCTGTCACTGCAGCACTGGTTTTGTTGGTGGTGTATCAGTTGGTGAAAACGCGCCAATTGGATACTGCGTCGATGCAATTGCACGGTAAGTTAAAGACCAACGTGTTTATGTATAACGCCTTTCTTGCGGGCTTTGCCGTGATGGCAAGTACAGTGCTGTTTGCCAACTTCCTAAAAATGGCGATGCACTACAACAGCCTCAATGCGGGTTATGCACAATTACCGTCGTTTTACGCCATGTTGGTCGGCATGCTGGTAAGTGTATTGGTGTATTACTTCCGCCGCCCTTTAGCGGATGCAGTGGTGCCTTTTGGTGTGCTGATGATTCTGCTGTCGGTGCACGAGTTCAGCCAATTACCAAGCTTTGTTGGTACAGAGTCACTACCCGTCCCAATGCTGTTACGTGGTTTTGGTGTTGGCTTGTTGAATGTGTCGGTGACGATTGCGGTGTTGATGTACTTGCAAGTAGGACAGCGATTAGAAGGCATTGCTAACTTCTATCTGTTCCGAACCATGGGCGGGGTGATTGGCGGAGCGTTTTTCTCTCGTGTGATTCAAAGCCACAGCGCGCAAGCATCGGGCGAAATCGGTCGCACTCTGGACGGTTCAAACCATGTGTTTGCGGCTTACGAACAGGCATTGAGCAGTGCGATTCTGACTCATGGCCGCTTACCTAATCCGGCACTTGGGATGAGCCAAATTAGTGCGGTTGTGAAAGAGCAAGCTACGACATTAGCACTGAGTAATTCGTTGGTGATGTTTATTGTCTCTATTTTTGCGCTTGCGCCAATCTTATTGATCGGTAAGAAGCTAGCCGCAAAACAAGAAGCGCACTGAGGTTATGTAAACAGAACAAATAGCCGGCCAAGCAACTCGGTAACTAAGCCGTAAAAGAACAAAGGGAGCCAATGTGCTCCCTTTGTTTTTTGGTTTTGAGGTTCTTAGCGCTGATAAAGTTTAAGGAACGCCGCCACCGCTTTTTGTGTATGCGAATCCAATTCTTCATCGCTTAAGAAATCAAAGCCCATCAGTGCCATATTCTGGTAATCCATTTTGATCAGCGCGAGTAGCTGCCCACAAGCTAAATCGGCATCGTCGATGTTAAGCTGCTGGCTGATGGTGTCGGTTTTTAGAAACTCAATTAAGTATTGATGAATGCGCTGCGGCCCGGTTTGCCAAAACTGATTTGGAACCGAGTCATGTTTATTAAAATCGGCAGAGATGATGCGATAAAGCGATAGGATTGGGTTAGAGCAAATACCTCGTAGATACTTCTTCGCGAAGTCTTCTAAGGTTTCTCTTAGAGGTTCGTTCTGTTTATCGGCAAGTTGGAAAACGGACTCTAGGCTGACTTTGGTGTTATGCGCGAGCACTTCAACAAACAATCCTTCTTTGTTAGAGAAGTAACGATACAGGGTCTGTTTTGAACCACCACAAATTGCAACGATTTGATCGAGTGACGTGTCCTTGTAACCCTGCTCAATAAACAGCTCGGTTGCCACTTCGATGATTCGAGTTCTTTTCTTTTCAGTAGATGCGCGCATAACTAAATCAACCTAAATAAAACTGTTCAGTACAGTATCATTAATGCTGCTCGGACACATCGCTTTTCCGCGTTTAACGCTTCTTCATTGACCAAAATTAAAAAAGGCGACACGAGGCCGCCTATGGAATCAGATTGGTTACGTTAACGTCGGTAGTACAACGAAATACGGTTGCCGTTAATCTCTTGCACGATAAATGGAATCTCGTAAATATCGCTCAGCACGTCGGCATCAATCACTTCTTCAACCAAGCCCGCTTTGATTACTTCACCAAGTTTCATCGCCACGATGTGGTCGGAATAACAAGACGCAAAGTTGATGTCGTGAATCACGATCACTACGGCTTTGTTCTTCATTTCCGCAAGCTTGCGTAGTGTACTCATGATGTCGACGGAGTGTTTGATATCGAGGTTATTCAGCGGCTCATCCAAGAAGATGTAGTCGGTATCTTGCGCTACCACCATAGCAATAAACGCCATTTGACGCTGACCACCCGACAGCTGGTCGATAAAGCGATCTTTCAAGTGGTCGATTTCCAGATGCTGCATTGATTCATCAATGATGCGGTGATCTTCTTCTGTCAGACGACCTTGCGAGTAGGGGAAGCGACCAAACGCCACCAAATCACGCACCGTAAAGCGCATGTTGATGTTGTTTGACTGGCGCAGCACTGATAGGCGCTTTGCCAAGTCTTCGGTGTTCCATTGGTCCAGTGGCTTATCACCAATCACGACGCTACCAGCATCGCTTTCTGTTAGTCGGCTCGCCATAGACAACAGGGTACTTTTACCCGCACCGTTCGGACCAATAATGCTGGTTACTTTACCAAGTGGAAAAAGGGCATCGGCGTTTTTTACCACGTATTTTTCGTTGTATTTTTTGCTAAGACCTTGAATACGGATCATGTGATGAACCCTTAATCGAATTTGTTTTTCATAAGCAGAAGCAAGAAGTAGCCGCCGCCGATAAAGTTGATGATAACGCTGATGGTGGTGTCGAAATCGAACAGGTTTTCAACCACCCATTGACCACCAGACAGCAGTACAACTGACAGTACTGAGCTCGCAACAATCAATAAGCGATGCTGGTAGCCAGTGAAGATTTGGCGAGTCAGAGCCACAACAATCAGACCGAAGAACAAGATTGGACCAATCAATGCGGTCGAGATAGACACCATCAAAGTGATGATGAACATGACTTGCATGGTCAGTTTATGGGTATCCACACCTAGGCTTTTCGCGTTGTCGACGCCAAGCCACATTACGTCCAATTTGTGGGCGATACGCATTAGGTACGCGCCACAAAGCAGCATCGGAACCACACACCAGTACACTAACTCACTGTTGATGTTGTTGAAGCTTGCGAACATTGAACTTTGGATGAAGGTGAACTCATCTGGGTCGGTGATCATGGTGAAGAAGCCGGTGACGCTATTGAACAAGCTGCTCAGTACGATACCAATCAACAACAAGGTGAAGATATTGCGCTGACGACCACGGAAGTAGAAGCTGAACAAGGTCATTGCACACACTATCATGATGCCGGTCGACAACACGAAGTTGAGTTTGCTGTTGATGACTAAAGCACTCAAACCGCCAAACATCACTACAAGCAGCACTTGAATCATCACGTACATGGAATCGAAACCCAGAATCGAAGGGGTGAGGATTCGGTTGTTGGTGATGGTCTGGAAAATCAGTGATGATGACGCAATCGCCATTGCTGCCAAGACAATCGCCAGCACTTTCGGGATACGGCGTGACAAGAAGAACTGGTAGTTATCTGGCGTTAAGCCCTTGCCAATGAACACCGCACAAATCAAAACCGCCGCGATTGCCAGCAGGGTTACTTTCATAGAATCACGCATTCGATTTGTCTCTCAGAACTAGGTAAATGAAGATTGAGCCACCCAAGATGCTGATGATCATCGAAATTGGAATCTCGTAAGGGAAGATGATGAGGCGACCGAGGATGTCGCAAGTAAGCACCAAAATCACACCTGCGTATGCCGTCCAAGGCAAGTTACGACGCATGTTGTCACCAATGAACAGCGACACTAGGTTTGGCACGATAAGCCCGAGAAACGGAATCATACCAACGATCATCACCACCGATGACGACAGCACAGCCACAAGAATGACGCCAACCAATACAATGCGTTGGTAGTTCAAACCAATGTTTTTCGCGAAGCTCTCGCCCACACTCGCCGCGCTAAAGCGGTTGGCGTAAGCGTAAGCCAGAACCGAGACTGGCAGAGCGAGATATAAGAATTCGTAGTTACCACGTAATACCGATGCGAAGTTAGCCACCGTCCATGAACCAAGGGTCTGTACTAGATCGTATTTGTAGGCAATAAAGGTGGTCATGGACGAAACCACGTTGCCGTACATGATGCCTATCAGCGGGACGAGCACGGTGTTCTTAAACTTCAAACGTTGCAAGAAGCGCACGAAGATCACCGTACCAATCACAGAGAAGGCGAAGATGGTGATCAGGTGTACCCAACTGCTCATGTCTGCAAACAGAATCAGCGCGACGATATAACCGAACATCGCCCAATCGACCGTACCCGTGGTAGATGGGGCTGCAAAGCGGTTTTGCACGATCTGCTGCATTATCAAACCTGCAATACTTAAGCCTGCACCAGCTAAGACGATGGCCAACAAGCGGGGTAATCGGCTAACCAGCAAGATGTTCAAACTGTGGCTGTCACCGGCCAAAATCTGCGAGAGAGAAACGTTCGCCACCCCAACCAGTAAAGAGGCGCAGGCGAGTACGACGAGCAATAAAAAAGCCAAGATATGATGTAATTTCATGGTGTATTTATAGGGTGATAAAAACAACAATGACCTTTCGCACCGTGAAGCGGGAAAGGTCATCGATTAGAGTGAGATTGAACCGAATCTGTTAGTTAGCAATGACTTGGTTCAGCTCTTTAATCATGGTTTGCGTCGATTGGTAGCCACCTGCGGTTAAGTACCAAGCCGCTGGGTCCATAAACAGCACGCGGTTGTTTTTCGCTGCTGGTGTGGACTTCACGAGATCGTTGTCGAATAGCTGTTTTGCTTTACCGCTGCTCTGACCGATGGCTTGTTCGCGGTCAAGGATAAGCAGTACCTCAGGTTGCGCATCAGCAATGTATTCGAATGAAATCAGGTTACCGTGAGTGCGTGGTACAGATTTCACGTTCTCAGAAGTCGACGTTGCAAAACCTGCTTCTTCATACACAAATGAGAAACGGCTGTTGGTGCCAAACATCGCCAAGCTGTTACCGCTGTTTGAGACGGTCAGTGTGCGTGGTGGCTGAGCTTCTACTTTTGCGTGCAGGTGATTAATTTGTTCTTGAACGCCTTCAATCAACTGCTCTGCTTGCTCTTCTTTGTCGAAGATGTCACCCAGCGTGCGCCAGTGTTCTTGGGTTGTTTTCCAGTAGTCGGTGGTGTCGATACGGAACATGTAAGTTGGCGCGATGTCGCTCAGATCTTTGTAAATATCTGCCATGCGACCTTCTGCGATGATTAAGTCTGGCTTAAGCATAAACAGCGTTTCGAAGTTCACTTCTTTCACGCTGCCCGTGTTTGCGAACGAGTCGATTTGGAATTTTTCTAGCGATTTTGGCAGCAGCGTCTTTGGCATGCCGACGGGTGTTACGCCCAAAGCATCAATGTAGTCTAAACTGCCGTAACCCAACACAACGACGCGTTGTGGAACGCCATCAATGTCTACTGTGCCCAAGCTGTGTTGGTAGGTTTTAGCCATTGCCCCCATAGGAGCCAATGCAAGCAGCAAAGCTCCCGTTGCTACGCGAAGAGAAGTTTTACCAAACATAATGATTTCCAAAAGGTGCGGTGCAATCTCGCATTAGTGCCTTAAAAACAAATAGTGTCTTAAAAACAAATAATGCTTTAAAAAATAGAGCGCGAGATTAGTCGTAAAGCGGTATAACTTATTTGATTAAAATCAAATAAGAATGATTATTGATTGCAGACACATTAGCAGATAGTCTATATGCAGCAACAGAATTAGCGGAATAGTGAGTATTCAAAAAATGAATTTAGCTCAAGTCGACTTGAACTTATTGTTTATTCTCAAACACCTACTTGAAGAGAAGCATGTTTCCAACACCGCGGTATCGCTCAATATGAGCCAACCATCGGTGAGCCGCTCTTTACAGAAACTCAGAAACTTGTTCAACGATGAGCTGTTAGTACGTACTGCACACGGCTATGAATTGACCCCAAAAGCGGAAGTGATCAAACAAGATTTGAACACGGTGTTAACTGGGCTAGAAAAGCTGATGTACGGCCAGTCATTTGTGCCAGAAAAGAGCAACGGTACGATCCGTTTTTACGGCTTGGTTCCGCAGGTGATTTTCTTACTGCCACCGATTGTTTCGCGCATCCGTGAAGAAGCGCCGAACATGATTGTCGATATTGATTCCATCCCGAAACGCCATTTCGATGCGCTGATCGCAGGGGATGTACATTTTGTGCTCTCAACCGCCGAGCCACCTAGCTCTGAGCAGAATTTGTACCGCATGAAAATTGCCAATCGCGACTACCGATTTTTAATGAGCGAAACTCATCCACTTGCCCATGTTGAGGAGCTGACGGTGGAGATGCTGCTCGATTGCAATTTCGGTCAAATCTCACTTCAAGGTGGCAAAACTCTGTCGATTTATCACCGTTTTGTTGAGCTTGGCGTGGTGGATAAAAAACGCCAATTATCGATTCCTGTTCAGCTTTCAAACTTTAATGCTGCGCCAGCGATTGCTGAGCAAACGGATGTGATTTTCCACTTGCCAACGCCGTTTGCACAAGACGCTTGTCAGGGCAGAAAATTGATCACCAAAACCGTACCAAAAGCGATTCGAATGGACAGTGAATCGGTCTATTTGTACTGGCATAAGCGCTATCATAATGACCCGATGTGTAATTGGGTTAAGTCATTGTTCAAGGAAATATATGGCTCAACTGAGGCTGAATGGTAAAGAATGTTATTATTCATTTTTGACATAGTGGTAATTAATCCTACAAATGCTCGGTTGCTTGTCTTCGTCAAATAAAGGCTATTTAATGCGAACCATTATCATTATAAGTTCCATTAAAATTTATAGGTTTTTACCATGTCGAAGACGACTCCGTTTGCGCCAAAACCATTAGCAGTGGTAATCGGTGCGCTATGTACCTCTTTTTCCGTCTTTGCTGATACAACGCCAATCGAAACCGATGAGCAGCTTGTTGTAACAGCAACTCGTACCCAGATGGAGCTGAAAGACGCTCCAGCTTCTATGTCGGTGATCACCGCTGAAGACATCGAAAACGATCCAGGCATCACGCTGGCGGACATCGTATCTAACGCAACCAGCGTGGAGTCAGACTTCGACAGCACACGTGCAGGTCGCCAGCAAATTTCGATTCGTGGTATGGATTCGAAATACACACTGATCATGGTAAATGGCCGTCGCATGAGTTCGGCAAGTGCGATCGTACGTGGTAACGACTTCGATCTTTCTGCGATCCCAATGGATTCAATTGAGCGAGTAGAGATCATCCGTGGTCCTATGTCGGCGCTTTACGGCTCTGACGGTATGGGCGGTACGATCAACATCATCACTAAGTCACCAAGCAACGATTGGAGCTCGCAACTCAGCCTAGACAACACCACGCCAAACGATGGCAATGGTGGTCAAGAATATACAGTGGGTCTAACGACGTCGGGCGCTTTGATTGAAGACACGCTATTTGCTCGCTTCTCTGTTTCTCAAACGAGCCGCAACGCATGGCAGCCATACTCTGGCGAGAAAGGCGGCATCGACCGTGAAGAGGTCACTGCACTTGAAGATCGCGACAGTTTAGCGGTGTTCGGTACGCTTTCATGGCATTTGGCGGACAATCAATTTATCGACCTTGACCTTGGTTACAGCGACGACGAACGTGATACCGCAGCAGAAAGTGGTACTACGGTTCTGTTCTCGGAGTCTCGCGTTAAACGTAACAGCCAAGCGCTATCGCACACCGGTTTTTGGTCTTGGGGTGATACCCAAGTTCGTTACTCACGTGAAAACGTAGAGAACATTGAAGCGGCAAACGATGGTGCTGATTCAATTGAAGAACTCACACAAATTTTTGAAGCGTCAGCAACGACTTACCTAGGTGAAAGCCATACTGTGACGTTTGGTGTGGACTACCAAACTAGTGAGCTAACTAACCCAGAGCACATCGTGGGTAACAAAGCAGAAGCTTACCAAGGGGCGGTATTTATCCAAGACCAATGGGAAATGACCGATACGCTAATGGCGACGATTGGTGGTCGTTTAGATAAGCACGAGCACTACGGTGAAGAGTTCAGCCCGCGTGTGTACCTAGTACACCAAACAACGGACGACTTGGTACTGAAAGGTGGTGTGGGTAAAGCGTTTAAAGCTCCAACCATGACGCAAAACCACCCAGACTTCTCGATGAGCAGCTGTAAAGGTAACTGTAACATCGTAGGTAACGAAGATCTGGAAGCAGAAACCAGCGTGAACTACGAGTTCTCGGCGTTATACAGCGGTCGTAACTGGAACCTTGAAGGCGCGGTATTCCGTAACGAAATCGAAAACCTAATCGAACAGACAGACATCTTCTGTGAAGTCGGTACGTGGTCGAGTGCAGTGATGAGCTGTATTGATGACAATGGCGATCCAATCGATCGTGAACTGTCTAACCCGTACAAGTCTTACCAAAACGTATCGAAAGCCGTTATTCAAGGTGTGGAGCTAACCGGTAGCATTCAGTTCAATGAGCAATGGGCGATGTCTGGTAACTACACTTACTTAGACACCGAAGATAAGTCGACAGGTGAAGAGCTGAACGAGCGTTACAAGCACTCTGCATTTGCACGCCTAAACTGGTACCCAACTCAAGATTTGAACTTGTTTGCGAGCGCACGCTACCGTGGTGACCGTAAGATTGACTCTCAGCTAACGCAAGACGCTTACACCACGATGGATTTAGGTACGGTTTACCATGTGAACGATGCACTACGTATTCGTGCGGGTATCACTAACTTAACTGATGAAAGTGTATCAAGAGAGCTAGAAAACATCGGTTATGTTGAAGCACCGCGTACTTACTACGTTGGTATGACAGCAGACTTTTAAGCTCTAATTACAGACTGATTCGATTGGATTTAAGTCGAATTTAATCGAAGCAAGACATGGCGTTGCAGTACACTCTGTAACGCCTTTTTTTGCTTTTAGGGATGAATAGGAAAAGACAATGCTTCAAACTTCTTGGTTGTTTTGGGCGCTCATGTCGGCGGTATTTGCGGCGATGACCGCAGTGTTGACCAAACTTGGTGTGGCGAATATCAACTCTGATTTGGCGACCTTTATTCGAACTTGCGTGATTCTTGTTTTGGTTGGTTTGATTGCTTACGCGACCAAGCAGTTCAGTGCTATTGGAGAGATCTCAACCAAAGGCATGGTGTTCTTGGTGCTATCGGGTTTAGCGACAGGTGCATCGTGGCTGTGTTATTTCCGCGCCATGTCATTGGGGCAAGCCTCTCAAGTTGCGCCGATCGACAAACTAAGCGTGGTGCTGGTGGCCATATTCAGTGTGGTTTTACTGGGAGAAAAGCTCAGCATGATCAACTGGATGGGGATTGGCTTGATCACTGTTGGCGTGATTCTGGTGAGCCTACAAAGTTCTTAAAGGTCACTATCACCTAAGTATTTCGTCTCTTGGAATAGCGAGAGACGGATGTAATTCAGAATCGATATGCAGAGTGCATGGGCTTGAAGAGAACAGTTTGGTTTCTCAGCACTTTGCTATTAGATTCTTCGGGCCGGTTCCTTTCATTACGTTCTTTGACCCACTTTCTGAATCACAAACGTTTGGCACTGATTAAACAGCGCGAAAGCTTGTAGTTCCTCTTCTAAGGCGACGAAAAACGCTTCTCTGTCTTTGAGTGAAGGCTCGGTAACTAGGTTGAGAACGTTCAGCGTTGAACTGGTTTTATCCACTTTGCAGTCGGCGCGCGCGACCAGTTTCCCATCCCACAATATTGGCAAACAAAAATAACCGAACTGGCGTTTTGGCTCTGGAACATAACACTCTAGCAAGTAATCAAAGTTGAAAATTGCGCTGGCGCGTTTTCGTTGGATAAGCAGGTTATCAAATGGGGAAAGGATTTTAGCGCGTTTGCGATTGAGCCGTTTGTCGAGCAAGTTCAGTGCATCGCTACAGGCATAGTAAGCTAAATTGTTGATGCTAATGGCTTCAATCTCACCCAAATCGACCAATTCGGACAGAGCTTGTTGTACCTGCTTCTTAACTCCTTTCAGTAGGTAAACCATTTCAGGCAAAGTACCGAACCCATGAGATTTCAGATAATTGAGGACTAAGAATCGCGCGTGTTCTTGCTCGGTTGGCATCGATGTATCAACGTCTTGAGGCAGAACATGTGAGGTTAGGTCGTACACTTTCTGGAAACCACGACGTTCGCTTATCATCAAATCGCCCTGCATGTATAAGTTCTCTAGGGCGCGTTTGGTTGGCTTAGTATTCCAGCCATCGGTCTTATGGTTGGCAGATTCGAAGTCCTTTGCCATCAATGGGCCTTCTTGCTCAATTCTCTTCAAGATAGACGCCATTAAGTCGTGGTCTTTTTTGTACCAATGCTTTTGCTGATCGGATTTGATCGCCGCTTTGCGAGGCAAGCTATGACGGTATTGCGACATAGGTAAATACGCCGCCGCATGAGACCAATATTCGAAGACTTTCTTTTCTGCCACCAGTTGGTCTAGGTGCTCAAGTTGGTAGCTTGGGTTTCGGCTCCACAAAGTATGATGGTGAGCGCGCTGAACGACAGAAATCGTATCAATCTGCACATAGCCCAGTTGCTCAAAGACGGCTAAGGTCTTCGCTTTGGCGCTACCTTTGTTGCTTGTTAGTGGCAACCCTTGAGAGAGCAGAGCCAATTTCTGTGCTTGATCAAGATTGAGTGATTTCATGTCGTTATTTGTCTTCCTTGTTACTTTATATTGCCCGGACTCTATTGCTCGGAAGGTTGCTCAGTGGCAAAGCCTCGCAGAACGTTGGTCAGTGTGATGGTCGCAAAGACCACAATCACCAATGACAGATGCCACGCTTGGCTTAATCCGAGTTGCACCAATGCCATACTCACAATCGATGACACCACCATTTGCCCACCACCCGACATCGCCGCAGCTGCACCTGCTTGTTTCTTATAGGGTTGCATTACCATGGCTTGAGCACAAGGTAGAGCGATAGCATTGCCTAAAATCATCAGCAGTTGGCCAAGCATTAAATACAGCGGCTCAACAGGGCAGAAGAACAGCCACGCTGCGGAACTGACGTGCAGGATTGGTGTGACCAATAGCATCTTTTTCGTGCCGATGATTGGACGAACACGGTTACAGATACTGGTGCCGCAAATCATGCCGAACGCCGGAATCAATGCCCACATCGCGTATTGATCGGATGTCATGCCGATTTGGTTTTGCATGATAAAAGGCATCACCGAAACGGTTGTGATCATCAAGCTGAAGTTAAGCCAACCAATACTGGCAAAGCTCATAAAGTAACGAGAAGTCAGTAAGTCACGATATTGCAGCAGCATCTTTTTCGGTGATGGCAACGCAGAGGTTTGTGTGATGGTTTCTTGGAAACGAAATACGATCACAGTCCAAGCCAACAATACGTAACCCAACAGCGAGATAAACACCATAGTCCAGCCGAAGTGGGCGTTAATGAAACCACCAATAACCGGAGCAACTAATGGTGTGATAGAGGCAGCCATCGCAATGTAGGACAAAGCGATAGGGAGCTCAGGACCATTAAAACGATCGCGAGTTGACGCTCGGGCTAACACCGCACAACAGCCAGTGCCTAAACCTTGCAGAAAACGGCCTGCGACCATGCCAGTGAAAGTGTGGCTTAGGAAGATGATCATCAACAGGCCGAGCATGGCAATCAACAAGCCAGCTAACAGCACCTTTTTGCGGCCTAACGCATCGGATACTGGGCCATAGATAAACTGAGACGGGCCAAAACCAAGTAAGTAAACACTGACCAACAGCTGAGCTTGGTCGAGAGAAATATCGAAATCTTTGGCGATCCAAGGCAGGGATGGGAACACCAAGCCCATGCTGAGCTGACCAACACTGATGATAAGACACGCCAGCAAGATGGTTTTAAATTCAATCGGTCGACTCATGATTTTTCACCATCGCCACGGCGACGCAGGCTTCCTTCCTCATCAAATTCATTCAATTTGGCTTTCACTCGTTTGACCGTCGATAGGCTGACTTCGCATTGCTCTGCGACGTTTTGTAGCGTATTGCCTTCCAGAAGCAAAGTCGCAATGTGTTGATGTTTCGCTTTATCTGCTGGACGACCTCGGAATTTCTGCTTCCACATCTGTGGGTCGTCTTTTAGCGCTTTTCGGCCTTGTTCTGCGGCGAACAAGCGATGTTGAGTTTGCACTTGTCCGTAGCCAGAAAGCAGCGAAAGCAAGGTTTGCGTTTGTACGGAACCGGGTTCAAAAGTCAGTGGTTCACAAACGGTTTTTAGGGTGACGCCTTTGTTAAGCAGAGTTTGAATCGTGCTTAGTGCTTGGCTGAAGTCTCGGCCAAAGGCGGTTAGCCACCAAAGTACAACGGTGTCACCGGTTTGCACGGTAGTTAAGAGCTGTTGAAAGGCTTGTCGCTCGGCTGGTGGCGTGCAGCCGCGTACCTTGTCTTCAAGGTGAATTGCTTCAGGAGCAAAGGCTTTCAAAGCGTTGAGCTGCTCAGGGTAAGCTCGGTTTTTTGGCGAGTGCCGCGTATAGAGAAAGGTAGCCATGGGTGCAATGCGTCTCTTGAAATTGGTTCACATACTGTAATGGTCCATAAATATACAGAGGTTCATTAGTAACCACAACACCAAATGAACCATTGGCTCGAAATCTTAGAAGTAGAAGTAAAAGATGAGAGGCGAGAGAAAGAAGAAATGAGGGAATAAAAAAGCCAACCGCTTGGGTTGGCTTCTCTGGGATTAGGCTTTGGTTGTGCTGCGCTCTATCAATTTGACTGGCACCATCATCTTCACCAAGCTGCTGTTTTTATTGTTGATTTGATCAACGATAATTTTCACACACTCACGCGCTAGACGACGGAAGTCTTGGCGGAAAGTAGTCAGTTGGTAGCTCAACCATTCCGTTTGTGGAATGTTGTCGAAGCCGATGACTTTCAGATCTTGCGGGATACGAATACTACACTCAATACGTGCAATATCCATTACCGCCATTGCAAGGTTGTCGGTTGCACAGAACACGGCTTCTGGACGATTCTTATCGGCCAGCATCGCACGTACTTTATCCAGCGAACTTGCGTAGTCGTAGCTCGCTTCAATAATGCGCGGGGTTTTGCCCGTTAAGTCTTCAAACTCAGAGCTGAAGCCACTTTGACGCTCGTCGTTGGTAAAGGTTGGTACTTCACCCGTCAGGTAAACCGCGTTTTTCACCCCGCTTTCGTGCAGCAGTTGTGCCGCTTGTTGACCAGCTTCGTAGTTGTCACTGATAACGTAACTGCTCTTTGTGCCTTCTACGACGCGTGCGTACTGAACGATAGGGATGTTGAACTCTTCACACTCCTCATACAGTGATTTGTTGAAGGTAGCGGAAGCGGCAATGACACCATCTACACGGTATTGGAAGATGTTCGGGATCGAGTGGTTGTCTTCATCATCCACTTGCCATGGAATCAACACCGCTGAGTAGCCTTGCTTCTGCAATTCACTTGAAATCAATTGAAGTGTTTTCATGTGGATAGGGTAGTCCGCATCTGGGAATACCAAACCGATCAACTTAGATTCGTTGGTGGTCAAGCTACGTGCAAAAGCATTTGGACGGTAGTTTAGGGCTTTCGCGGCTTCGAAGACCTTTTGCTTGGTCTTTTCAGATACTGAGCTGCCCGGAACAAACACACGCGATACAGTAGATTGAGAAACGCCAGCCAGTTTGGCAACGTCCTTCGATGTTACGGTTTGTTTTGCAGGATTCATGTGAGTTGATTCATAAGTCAGTTTAACTGTGACTAGGTTAACACAAATAGGTACGTAGTCATAAAGAGAAATAAGCAAGATTTAAGTAAATAAAGGGTTAGATTGTCTTTGGTGGCGCAATTTGGGTAGTACCCAAGTCACATTTCATGTTTTGCATACGAAAAAAGCCTTACCCAAAAAAGGTAAGGCTTGCTCTTATTTCCCATTTCCACTAAATCGAATAAGTTACGTAACCGGAATAACTTATCTCGTGGTTATCAGAAGTAGTAGCGAATACCTGCCGCGAATTGATCATCACGGTTTTCGAATTTGCTGCCATCGTACTGATCTTTACCTAGGTCGAACTGGTATTCAGTCCAAACTAGGAATTTGTTCTTCTGGAAGTGGTATTCAAGACCAGGAATCAGCAAGTTACGCTCATAACCTTGTGTCTCGTCACCGCGATCTTCCATGTAGTTGTAGTTCAACGTTGGGCGTAAGCCGTTATCGAAGTGGTAGTAAGTGTAGATTTCGCCACCTAGGGTATCGAACATTACGTCCGTACCGCCTTGGCTCACTGCTTCCCAGTTTTCGCCAACGTGGAAAGTCGCACCCGCGTAGAAGCCACCGTTGCTGTAGTTTGCGCCCAATAGCATGATGCGCATGTTGTCGCCGTTTTCTACGCCAACCACGCTTGCGTCTAGATCCGCAACTTCATTTTGATGGTAAGCCGCACCCAGTGTTACGCCATCAACCGGTTTGTAAGTGATAGACGCACCCATGCCGTTTTTCAGTGAGGCTGTCGCATTATTTGCTAGAGCAACATCTTCACGCGTGGTTTGGTAAGTAAAGCCGTAGCTCACTTTTTCATTAATTGAATTACGGTACGTAATTGAGTTTTCTGCACGACCAGCACCGGATGCGATACCCCAGTCAGCTAGGTTGTAAACACCTGAGCCACGAGTACCGAATACACGACCTAAATCGGTGTACCATGCTACGTCGTAGAAGGTAGACCACTGCTTAGTACCCGCAGCAATCTTGCCGTATTTTTCGTGATCAACACCTGCGTATAGCAAGCGGTCGTAAATGTTGTCGCCGTTCGCGCCAGAGTTGTAGCCCCATTCCGCGTGACCGAAACCAGTCCAGCCGTTATCCAGACCCATTTGGCCTTTCAAACCGAAACGTGAGCTGCCGCTGTTCCATTCGCCGTTGTCATCACCGCCACGGTCTTGGTAGCGAAGATCGAAACGGCCATCGATGGTTAGGCTGTCGCCAGCGTCATTAACAAAAGTGTGTGCAGCAAAGGCTGAGCTAGAAGTAAGCGCTGCTAAAATCACTGCAGAAAGGGTCGACTTTTTCATCATCAATCTCATTATTCAGGGCGCAGAAAGCCACCGTGCGTTCATGCCCGTTTTGAATAAGGGTTCTATCTTGAGGTTGTGCCCCATCCTTGAGGCACGAGTTGGGAGCATGTCACCTGAACCGAGAGGGGATTCAGGCAACATAAAGGCGGGTTGAAAATCCGCCCCTAGGACTTCTTATAGAGAAGGGTTTAGGATCTGCTGAGTACGCTCGAACACGTCTAGACCTTGCTGTTTTAGCCAGTAAGGAAGGTCGATCAGTACCCAGTTCTCAGATAGCTTGTCGCCGTCACGGTAGTAAACGTCAACCACTTGCATGTCTGCACGTACTTCACCACCTGTCATACCTAGGAAACCACCGATTGGCGTGTTAGATAGGTTTGGCCAGCCGAAGAAACAAGAGAAGTTACCTTCTGCGAAACGACATACGTGGCCGTTAAACTTCTTGTCTTTCAGGTTGTTACGGAACGGCAATTGGTGCTGCTGTTGGTAACGAGGAATTGTGTAAGACGCACCGATACCACATGGACCGTACCAGATCATGTCTTTAGACCAGCTCTTCTCAAGAACTTCTGGTGGGCAACCCATAGCGCCGCTGTCGTTCAGTGCAGATAGGTCATCAACCATCTTGTTCACTAGTGCTAGTGTTGCTACGCCTTCTTCTGGTGCTGCGTCTTCGAACAGTAGACCGTCGTGGTTACGAGGACCAGGGTATACGAAGTGCTTACCTGTTGATGGTGGTAGTGGGTAACAACCCGCTTGGTCCATCGCGCCTAGAAGGTCTAGGAATAGGCCAGTCTTAGTGATCTTGCCGTTTTCAACACAGTTAAATTCTGCGTAACGGATATTCATGATTTTGCCAGTTGGGCGCATGCCTAGGTATTCAGCGTCGAATAGACCCATGAAGTGACCCATGCTCATTACCCAGATTTCACCTGATGTTACTTCGTTCTCACCACCGATGAAGATGTCTTGACGACGCTGCATGCGAGTCATTGATTTCATCAAAGGAGCCCAGAAAACATCAGCCGCTGCTTGAGCGCCTTGTTGCTCACGGAATGGGTAAACACCACGCCATAGGTAATCTTCTGAAGTGTGTGCTTTTAGTACTTCTGCCACGTTCTCGTGAGTTGCGTTTTCCATTGCGCTGAAGTATTCACGTACAACGCGTTTCGCTTCTTGATATTTAGACATAATAAACTCTCTTATTTGCTGTCGAGTCGGCTTTGGGAACAGGACTCGAAATTAAGTTTTTTCATCCGGCCGGGGAGCCAGCCGGAGTTTTTGAAATTCAGTTACGCTTTTGCTGCTTCGGCTTTTTTGCTCTTATCGAACACGCCGCCTTTTAGTGTCTCTGGCAGTGATAGCCATAGAAGACCAGCAAGGATCCATACGATTGGTGAACCCCACATTGCGGTTTGTAGGTCGGTACGTTCTTGGATGAAGATAAGTACCATTGGTGCCCACATACCGAGGATACGACCACCGTGGAATAGCGCCGCGCCGTAGCTACGTAGGTGTGCTGGGAACAGTTCTGAGAAGTAACCACCCCATACCGCTGAAGAAGACAGACCGAAGTTGTAAATCAGACCAAGTAGAGCCAGCATGTTTAGACCGCCAATCACCATGTCGCCAGGTGCAACAAAGAAGATTGAAACCATGATGCCCGCTAGGATGAAGCCAAACGCGTTCACCTTACGACCGAATTTGTCAGCTACCCAACCCCAGAACCACGCACCAAACAATGAACCAAATGCTGAGATAGAGAAGATGAGACCGATGGTTGCACCGTCGAACATACGTACATCACGTAGGTAAGTGGTTACGAAGCCACCAAAGAATTGGAAACCGTAGAAGTTAAGGCCAGCCAGTAATAGACACGTTAATGTGATCTTACGGTAAGGCTTGCTTAGCATTTCGCCCCAAGAGCCTTTTTTCGCTGGTGCATTTGATTCTTCTACTTTTGCTTGCTCTTCTTCACCGTAAGCGATCACTTTGCTGTCGCTAGGTAGTACAAAGATCATGACCACAGCGGCTGCCAATGGTGGGATACCACCTACAAGCATTAGGCTTTCCCATGGTGCATCAATGCTTGCAATAAATGCTGCATACGCACCCATTACCATCAGTGCTACAGAGAACATAGAAGACGCGAATGCCGTCAACTTACCACGTACCGTTGGCGTAAATAGGCCGATCATTAGGCTTACTGCCACGGTGAAGTAACCACCCAGTGACAAACCAATGATGAAACGCATTGCTGCCCATGTTGTGTAGTCGGTGAACATCATATTGATGATTGTTGCGCCACCGTTTAGGGCTGTGATGGTAATAAGAGTGGATTTCTTACCAAATTTTGTTGCGAACCAAGCACAGCTCAATGCACCGATAAGTGCACCAACCGACTGCCATGTATAGAACTGGGCAGTGTCTGACAGGCTAATACCATCATACGCTTCAACGATGTATGGGCGTACGTAGTCAATAATTACAAAGTTATAACAATAGAAAAAGTAACCAACCAGTATCGCTAGATAGGCAGCTACCCTTTGAATCATAGGAACTTCGCTCATGTGTCTTTTGGCATTCATGACCGATAAACCTCTATTTCACTTAGGATTTGTTGCTATTCAAACTTAATGAACACGATCTTATTTGGATCATCTTCGATTTCGTGTCGGGGTGAATCATAGTTTTTTTAAGGTTATTAGATCCGTGATCAAAATCAATTTTAAAATGAATGCGTACCCATTTTGTGGGTTTTAGTGACAAGGATCTCACTAATCGGCGTTTTTGGCGATTTTGAATACATTTTCGCCTATATTGGTGATAGTAATCACACTTATAGTGGGATTGTCGTTTAAAAATGCCTTTTTACAGTAATATCTGGGCATAATAATTAGCTACCCAGAATTAGGAAAACCTTAAAATGGTTACGTACTCAAGTTTTGTGGTGATTGCGTTATATGTGGCAATTACCATACTAATCAGCTATTTAGTGAATAAGCGCTACAGCAATGGTGGCGACTTTTCCACGGGTGGAAAGCAATTTGGCTGGTTTACGGCGGGTGTTTCGATACTTGCGACTTACATTAGTGCGATGACGTTTGTAGGGATGCCTGGTTGGGTTTATAGCTCTGGCATGGAAGCGATGAGTATTCACCTTAACTATCCCATCGTTATCTTTTTCACTGTTATTTTCTTTGTGCCTGTCTTCTATAAGCTGGGCCTGACTTCGATTTATGAATACCTTGAGCACCGCTTTGGGGTGTATGCAAGAACCATCAACTCGATTGTGTTCATTGTGGTTCAATGTATCTCAGCGGGTGTGATTTTGTATGCCGTGGCGCTGATCTTAGTGCAAGTTCTGCCTATCAGTATTTCTGAAGCCATTATCTACATTAGTATTTTCACCGCTTGCTATACCTATGCGGGCGGGATTTCCACGGTTATCTGGACCGATATGTTGCAATCTGCAGTATTGGTTGCGGGCAGCATCGCTATCTTTGCCATTCTAATGACAGAGATTAATGCGGCAGATTACCTTTCTCGTGATCACCTGAATATCATCAACTTAGATTTTGATTTGGGCGTAGATACCACACTCTGGGCTGGCGTGGTTGCTGTGAGCTTTTTGCATTTGAGTGTGTACGGCACCAACCAATTGATCATCCAACGCACGTTAGCGACGAGATGTGAAAAGACGGCGCAGAAGTCGATGCTGTTGTGTGGTTACGGTGCGTTTTTCGTGTACTTGTTCTTCGCGGTACTCGGTGTTCTTTTGAGTGTTTTCTATCAAGATCAATCGTTTGAAAACAGCAATGAAGTGATTTTGGATTTCGTCTTCAACCACACTAACCCAATCGTCGTTGGTTTGATCATTTCCGCGTTGGCGGCGGCCGCAATGTCGACCTTGGATTCGACCTACAACTCAATGGCGACCGTCGCAACGTTCGATATCTACAAGCGTTTCGTTCGCAAAAGTGCCGATGATGAGCACTACGAAAAAGTCGCAAGAAAGATGAGCTTGCTTGCGGCGGCCATGGTGGTAGTGCCAGCTCTTCTTGCTGTATCGAATGAATCGGTACTCAAAACCATCGCTAGTCTGACTTCTATCTTTGTTGGTATCCGTTTGGGTTCATTCGTGCTTGGTTTATTCTGGGCGAAAGCCAATGAGAAAGGCGTGATCGTTGGCAGTATCATGAGTGTGATTGCGGTGTTTACTGCGATGTATCTCGACGTGGCTTGGCCGTGGTTCGCGCCAATTGGTACGTTTGTCTTCCTTTTGTTTGGTGTGTTAGTGAGTCGTCGTTGGGGCGCTGTGACTGTCGAACAACAAATCTTTATCAATAATCAAAAACATCTTTTTGCAAAGCCAACCGCGAGCCATTACGGGCTATTGGTGTTCGCTGTGGCGACCATCGCCGCTTGTATGGTTCTCCCTGATTGGCTTTATGCTGCATTGTCGTAATAGGTAAGTTTATGCTGTCCATCTTTGATATTTACAAGATTGGTGTGGGCCCTTCTAGCTCTCACACTAATGGTCCAATGATCGCGGGTTACCACTTCACTCGTTTGATTGAATCGAACTTGGCAAAAGTGGTTCGTATTCAAGTCGATTTATACGGCTCACTCTCGTTAACGGGGATTGGTCACCATACTGACCGTGCAACCATTTTGGGTCTGTTGGGTAACAAACCAGATACCATCAAAATCGCTTCTGCGAACAAAGCGATGCGCAAGGCGATTGAAGAGGGCATGATGTCTGTCGATGGCCGTCATGAAATCGAATTCAACTACAAAACGGACATGTTGTTCCATGAAGAGAACCTTCCTCTGCATGAGAATGGCATGACGATTACTGCGTTAGATGCGCATGGCAATCAGGTTGGGTTTGAAACTTACTACTCTATCGGTGGTGGGTTCATCGCAACGGCGGATGAACTGCAAAATGGCAGCGCGACTTCACCCGTAGAAGTTGAGTTTCCATTCTCCAGTGCGGACGAAATGTTGGCACAGGCAGAGAAGAACGGCATGAGCCTTGGCGGCATGATTCTGAAAAACGAACAAGCGTTTCAGGATATGGAAGCCATCAATCAACGTGCAGAACAGATCTGGCGTGTGATGACGCGTTGCATGGAGCGTGGTTTCGAGACTGAAGGTATCTTGGATGGCGGTTTGAATGTGACCCGCCGTGCGCCAAACTTGCTGAAGAAGCTTGAAGCAAATGTAGCGATTGAAAACGATCCAATGGAAATCATGGATTGGATTAACCTGTTTGCTTTTGCTGTGAGTGAAGAAAACGCCGCTGGTGGACAAGTCGTAACGTCGCCAACTAATGGTGCGGCGGGTGTGATTCCTGCGGTATTGATGTACTACCATCGCTTCATCAAAGAGCTTGATACTAAACAGCTTAAAGACTTCCTTGCTGTGTCCGGTGCGATTGGCATCTTGTACAAAACTAATGCGTCTATTTCGGGTGCCGAAGTAGGTTGTCAGGGTGAAGTCGGCGTGTCTTCTTCCATGGCGGCAGCTGGCTTGACCGCGCTGCGTGGTGGTAGCAATGAGCAAATTTGTATTGCGGCCGAGATCGCCATGGAGCACTCACTAGGCATGACTTGTGACCCAATTGGTGGCTTAGTGCAAGTACCGTGTATTGAGCGTAATGCAATGGGCGCAATGAAAGCGATCAATGCATCTCGCATGGCATTAAAGCGTAACAGTAAATGTTTGATCTCGTTGGATAAGGTGATTGAAACCATGTATCAAACGGGCAAAGACATGAACAAGAAATACCGCGAGACGTCACTGGGTGGATTGGCTTTGATCCACCTAGCGCCGCCTTGCGAATAATAAGTTAAACAAGTTTAATCAACATAGAAAGCCGATGCACTGATAAGCATCGGCTTTTTTGTTGGTGTGAACAGTATGAATTTGGTGTGGCTATCGCAACAGGACATAAGGCCTATTAACGTAAGCGTGTCCCGCTGATATCGCATAAGGTAATACGACCTTACCAACGGAGAGCGCCGTGTTGACCAGTGGCTGAACGTTGATATTGGCATTCATCAAGGTAGGACGAACGTTGGGTGCCAAACGATAGTGACCGGGCGTTGAAACGCACCCAGAAAGTGTCGATGTAAACAGTAGTGCGGTGATGATTGATTTGATGGCTTTCATAGTCGTGACTCTCAAAAATGGTATCTTGGCTCTGGTTTTGGTTGTTGGGATGAGCCTTGGTTGAGAGGAAGATTGCCTGAGTCAAACGAACGTCACCATCAATGCGCAACAAGTCATAGCGCACAAGACTAAAAGTAACGCTAAGCGTTACCAAATAGGAGGTTTTGCTAGGAAGGGCGCTATAAAGGCTCCCTAGATGAGTTGTTTATCGCTTAGGAAGGGAATAGAAAACAGAAAAAAGCCAGAACGATGTCTGTTCTGGCTGAGTGTCCTTGGAGAAGAAAAGCATTATGCTGCTTTTAGGTGGCAGACGCGATTCTTGCCCAATCTTTTTGCTTGATAAAGTGCTTTGTCAGCTTGCTCCACCACATGATGGTAGCTAGTTTCTAATGGTGTAAATCCGACACTTGCCGTAAATCGGACATCACCGCAGCCAAGGGATAAATGGCTCCGTTGCAATGTCGTCAGGAAACCATCAAGCTGGTGCTTAGCATCAAACTCATCATTGGCTTGGAATACAACTGCAAACTCTTCACCGCCATAGCGCGCTAAGCAAATTCCCTTTGGCTTAGGGAAATTGTCCCGCATTACTTCGGCTGTTTTTTGAATCACTAAGTCACCAACGGGATGACCATACTTATCATTGATGTACTTGAAGTTATCAATATCAATCATCGCAATGAAGCGGTTCTCATTGCCAAGTTCTCGAGCAACTTTTTTTGCCAGACACGCTTTGTTCTCTAGCTGTGTCATTGGATCTTGATGACGTAAACGGTCATGTAACTTTAGGTTTGCTAACGCGATTTGTGCATAGTTTTGGATTAAGTTGAGAATACATTTGTAAGTCGGAAAGCGACAGCAGACATAAGTGACAGCCAGTAACTCCTGACCATCAAACAATGGAATGCAATAGTGGTTTCCATGAACTTTGAGTTTCTGAGCCAGTACATCCGAGTACTTTTTACTTCGATAGGATATTGATGACTGAGAAAAGCTTGCCGCTAGTTTGGCATCAGATAGGGTGAGTTTCTTATTGCCGTGGTAATCAAGGGTATAAAAGCCGTGATTAATACTATCGTAAACGCAGAACTGTATGCCTCGATCAAAACAGAAGCGGTGAAGAACGCTTTTAAGTCGGGTCTTGAACTCACCAATATTCTTAGCACTGTTTAGTTTAGCTAGTGATAAATGCAGTTGGTATGTGAGGTAATTAATAATGATAGCAAGTGCTAAGAGGGACGCTATCACGGCGGCAGTGAGAGTAAACTGGTAACTACTGCTTAAGATATCGGCTCGATCTGTGCCAGCAACAAACACCCAGTTTAACGAATTGTCAGCATCAAAAACTGAAACCTTGAAGTGATCTTGGTAGTAATACTCATGCTTGCCAAATAGAAGCCCGCTAGCAACTTTCTCATGTATACCGCCGTGAAAGCTAATGGATTTATCGCCAATACGGCTAGGGTTTGGGTGAAATACAAGGCGTCCTGTGTCTCTATCTACCACAAAGACATAGCCCTTGCTTAATGTCTTCAAACCTCTTAACTGTTGGGTAGAGTGCAGGAGATTGAATTCTATCCATAACTGGGCGTTAGAATTTGGCAGAACATGTTTAACTGCAAATACCCATTCCTGTTTTAGATTGGGATATAAAGAAGAAATATAGAAATTGTCACTGATGGTATCGAGTTTGTGCCAATTGATATGAGAGGTATCTGCTAGGGCTACTTGCTTGGATAAGTCGTAAGCTACCTCTCCGTCACTTTTAATGAATAAGATGTTTGAGTATTGAGGAGAGTAATCGAGGATGCCATCGCTTAATGCTAGAAAATCGTCGCTCTGTAAGTTGTTATTGTTAGCCCGCAATGCTCTTTCTAATAGATAGAATTTACTGAAGGTAGCTTCAATTTGCGAGCGGATAAGCCTATCAGCAGTAATCAGGTTTGTCTGAGACTGACGATAAACCATTGTTTCAGAGTCAACAAACTGCGAATGAGCTAAATAGATCATTAAGCCCGCGAGAATGACCAAG
Organism: Vibrio sp. D401a; assembly: GCF_030248515.1. NCBI lineage: Bacteria > Pseudomonadati > Pseudomonadota > Gammaproteobacteria > Vibrionales > Vibrionaceae > Vibrio > Vibrio sp. D401a. Next base: position 165,091 of record NZ_JAHGAI010000006.1, read on the forward strand.
TAGGGCCGTAGTATGCGTATTAATAGTTTAGGAAAAGCCATGCCAAATAACGTTGTTTTATAATGTGATTTGGCTGCCAATAGTAGACTTATTTCATGCTCATAACAATGCGTATGGTGTGTTTAATAACAGAAAGAAAACTCTATATCTGAGAATGCGTTAGAAAAGCGCCCAGATCTGAGTCTGGGCGCGTAAGTAGTATCATGATGTTGAGTATTATGGCTGAAAATGAAGAATAGCCATAGAGGTTGGAGACAAGAGTACTTCACCTTCAGCATGTTCAGGATTTAGGTTACGAACGTTAGTATCACAAATCGTTACCCATTCCTGATCTCGGTCATTTGGAAGTTTAAAGCGAGCAGGGACATTGGTTTGGTTGATCAGGTAAACAAGCTCTTCTCCATCTTTGCCAATTCCCAAATGTAAAGCAACTGAGCTCAATCGGTTCCAATCGTCATGCTCCATCAAGGTGCCATCAATGCGGCGCCAAAAGATGCGGTTGTTATTGCGATTCTCACCACTGAACGCACGAATGAAAGGCACCATATATTGGTTTCGGTTGGCGACCATTTGTGACATCCACGTCTTGAAGTGTTGTTTACGTTCCGATGACGTCCAATCTAGCCAACTGGTTTCATTATCTTGGCAATAGGCGTTGTTATTACCACCTTGTGTATGTGAGAGTACGTCTGCAGTCAGGATATGCGGAATTCCAAATGCAAAGAGTAAACTTGCCATTAAATTGCGCTTTTGTTTTTCACGCGTAGCAATGACCATTAGGCTGTCAGTTTCGCCTTCGACACCGTAATTCTCTGAGCGGTTGTCACCGTGGCCGTCGCGGTTCTCTTCGCCATTGGCTTCGTTGTGCTTCTGTTTGTAAGACACAAGATCTTGCAAGGTGAAGCCGTCGTGATACGTGATGTAGTTGACGGTGAGTTTATAAGGCCAGTTTGCTGCACTGTAGATGTCACGAGAGCCCATTAAACGAGTTGCAAATTCCTTCAGGTAGCCCTGATCTCCTCGCCAAAAGCTGCGTGAGATGTCGCGCAGTTTGTCGTTACATTCGTTCCAACCAAATGGAAAATTACCGACTTGGTATCCGTTAGGGCCGATATCCCAAGGCTCTGCAATCAGCTTGGTTTCACGCAATATTGGATCCTGCGCTACGGATTTAAAGAAAGCGGCTTCAGGGTTGTAGTCATCACCTTGGCGACCAAGTGTTGCTGCCAAGTCAAAGCGGAAACCGTCGACTTTAAACTCGCTCACCCAGTAGCGCAGAGTATCCATGACAAGATTTAGTGCCGGCTGGTATGTTAGATCTACCGTGTTGCCACAGCCTGTATAGTTTGCGAAGTGCTGGCCATGTTTAATATAAAAGCGAGGATCGAGCGCTTTTAGGTTGAAGACAGTGGAGCCCTCGCCTCCTTCAGCGGTGTGGTTGTAAACCACGTCTAAAATTACTTCAATGCCGTGCCTATGCAGTTCTCGTATGGTGGTTTTCAGTTCCGTTACGGCATCTTTTTCTGCATAGCGTGGATCCGGCACCATAAACAAGTATGGGTTATAACCCCAGTAGTTCACCTTATCCATCTTTAACAGATGTGGCTCATGCATACAGGCTGCAATCGGCAACAATTGCAGAGTGTTGATATTTTGCTGCTTGTAGAAGGCTAGCATTTCTGGAGACACTAAGCCTAAATAACGACCTCGCTCTTCGCTTTTTACTTCAGGATGTTGCTTCGTTAATCCCTTTACGTGTGTTTCGAATAGCGTCATCTCTTCTCTGGGAATGCGTGGGTGTTCCGTGTCTTGCCAGTCAAATTCATCTTCAATAACCACACACTTAGGCATATCAAAACTTTTGGCTGGAGAGAAGGGAGGTTGATAGTGGAGAGCTTTATCAATGGATTTTGCGTAAGGGTCGGAAATTAACAAAGGTTGGTCTTTATGCGTTACGACGTACCCATATTTTTGCCCGAGCTTGATGCCTGGGATAAAGGTATGGCGAATACCGGCGTATTCATTGGGTAGGTCGTGCAAAGTGTATTCGCTCTCACTAGAAAACAAAGCGAGCTTGATGTCTTTGCTGTTTGGCGCGTGAATTGAAAAGTTACAACCTGCAGTATTCAAAGTTGCGCCAAGTGGGTACGGGCGAGAGTGAAATTTTGTCATTAGGGAATCTTTTTTTAATTTTATTGCTACCTTTAAGAAACTATAAGTAAAAAACTTTGTCTTACTAAGGTCAACCACCTCAACGACAAAAATATAAATGTAATTTAATTACTTTCTACTACCCATATTTTGCAAAAATATGAAATGGATATCACTTTGTAGTGACCTAAAACAGAATAAACTTACTAATTCCTCCCTAGATTGGTGATCTGACTCGAAAAAACACCATTCGGTAATTTCTCTCATCCCTTCTCATCCCCCCTAAATTAGTTTGGGGTGGAGGAAGTCATCCTTGTACGCCTTGGGTAACCTTAAGACTGTTGAAACAAACGGGGACTTGTTCCCATCTTACCTCTTTTTCTTTTGGTGGTTTTTACTGCCTATAACACCAAGAGAGAGAGCAGGGAAGACAGAATTATAAATACCCTTAATGGAGTTAAGAATGAAAAAAGTAAGTGCAATTGCTGCTGCTGTAGCTGCAACTTTAGCTGCTGGTTCTGCTTTCGCGGTGGATTTCCATGGTTACATGCGTGCTGGCGTTGGTGTAAGTGCTGACGGTGGCCAACAGGTTACATTTGAAAAGAACAAAATCGGTCGTCTAGGTAACGAAGGCGATGTTTACGGTGAGATTCAACTAGGTAAAGAAGTATACAACAACAACGGTAAAACGTTCTACGTAGACTCTATGTTTGCAATGACTTCTAACGGTTCGAACGACTGGGAGAGCACTTCTACAAACTGTGGTCTAAACGACGCAGGTGATGCAGTTAAATGTACTGATGACGCGCAATTTGCACTTCGTCAGTTTAACGTTCAAGCGAAAGGCGTTCTAGATTTCGCTCCAGAAGCTACGCTGTGGGCAGGTAAACGATTCTACCAACGTCATGACGTTCATCTTTCAGATTTCTACTACTGGAACATCTCTGGCGCAGGTGCTGGTATTGAAAACGTAGAAGCTGGCCCTGGTAAACTATCTGTTGCATGGGTACGTAACGACCGAAATGATATGGGTGCAACTCCTGACGAAGGTAACGTATCAAGCGTGCCTTGGCAGACAGGTGACGCTGTTAACGTAAACACGTTCGATGTTCGTTACGCTGGTCTTCCTGTATGGGAAAACGGTTCTCTAGAAGTTGGCCTAGATTACGCGATGGTTAATGAAACAGAATCTGCTTCTGCAGCTGCTAAAGATGCAAAAGACGGTGTAATGTTTACAGCTGAGTTAACTCAAGGTCTAGATTCTGGCTTTAACAAAACTGTATTCCAATACGGTACTGAAGGTTACTCTAAAATTTTCGCATTCTACGGTGATGGTAGCTGGTACGGCGCTGAAGCAAAAGATGGCGCATCAGGTTACCGTCTGATCAACTGGGGTGTGATTGGCATGGGTGAAAACTGGGAAATGATGCACCAGTTAGTATACGGTGTTGGTGAAGAAATGTGGTCTGGCATGGACAAACATGAAACTATGTCAGCTGTTGTGCGCCCTGTTTACAAATGGGATGACAACCACAAAACTATCTTCGAAGCGGGTTACGCTATCGATGACACAGATGGTACAGAGAACAAATTTGGTAAGTTTACAGTGGCACAAGCATGGTCTGCAGGCTCTAGCTTCTGGGCTCGTCCTGAAATCCGCCTATACGCTTCTTACCTAACAAGTGACTACGACAATGGCATGAAAGTGTTTGACAGTGGCCGCTCTGAAGACTCTTTCCAATTCGGTGTACAAGCTGAAGCTTGGTGGTAATCATCTGACCATTTAAGTCCTAAATTGTCCTAGAATGATACAGCCAGAATTTCTCTGGCTGTATTTATTTTAAAAACAAGAAGAGTTGAGGTTAACGGTAATGAAAAAATGGCTTGCTCCCGTGATACTGGGAATGTTGGCTACAGGCTGTTCTACTATCGAGCAAGTAGAAATGAGTCCAAGCGGTCAACAACAGGTGATTACTCAATCGAGTGATATTCAATGGATTCCCGTTGAAGTACCTTTAGTTACTGAGTTTGCTTTGACTGATAAAAGCCAGATGCTTCTAAATGGAGAAAGTGCTGGCGCAATCGCAGCATTTGCACTTCCAGGTAACCGCGGCAGTCTTGATATTAAACTTGAGACGTTCGTAAGCAAAGAATTGCAGTTTTACGCGCCAAACGTTGCAGTAATAAACTCCCGTGGCGAAACTATCTACCAAGCAGATTTCTCACAGTTTAAGTATGAACCAGCAAAATTACTCGATGATGATAAGTTTGTACTTGATCTCAATGTAATTCCAGACATGACAGGTGATGAGCTGCATGTATTGATCTACACTACCTCATCTGATCTAAAAGGCAGCACTCAAATTCTGCATCCTGCTAAAGTATTCGCGATGGCGCGACATACTCAGCCGCCTGACATTGCTGATCCGCAAGCGAAACACAGCCCACTTGGTCAATTCCGCTTTTCAGTCTCTGCGAATGACATCGTAAATACTAAGATTGTTGCGAAAAACGACAATATTCCTCAAGGTACGGATTTAACAAGTTACTACCATAAGTCAATCAAAGCGGCAGTAGCAGCAAACGATATTCCGAAAGCTCTCACACTACTTGATGAAGCAAAAGAGCTAGGTATTGAAGGTGCGCAAGAAGTGTTTGTTAAAGCAGTGAATACCAAATAATTGAATAAAAAAGGTCAGCATTATGCTGGCCTTTTTTATAGTATTTTATTCAATGAAAATACACCCCTACATATAGTTAACTTATTCACAAAATTATTTGTTTTACTTTGTGTTTTATATTTTATAGATCAATAATAAAAATAATGTTCCTAACCTTAACTTACGTTGATTAGGAAATAATTGAAACCATCAAAGTAAATTGCCTAAGTAACTTACATAATATTACTCTTTATATTTAAGTGGGATATTTAATATATATCACGATCTTATTTGGCGGTTATTTACTTTCTATTATTAAAAAGGAATTAACGTGAAAATGAACATGATGAAGTCTTCGCTTGCTGCTGCTTTACTTGTTGCCCTTGTGGGTTGCCAATCAACCTCTGAACCAGAAGCTGCTGCTGAGTCTATTGTAAATATGTCACAAGACGAAGTTGTGGCTTTCATGGCGGCTTGTGATAACCCTGATAGTGCAGTAAAAGGACCGATCTCGAAACCATTATTTGTAGTAGGCACATTTGCTGATTCAGATTGGAAACATGTACCTCAGCGCCAGTACTCTTATAAAGGAAACAACTTTTATCAGGTAGTAACCGAAGAAAAAGTAGGTTCTTACAAAATGCAGTATGCGACAGAGTTGTGGTTCCCTCAGTTTACTGCAAAAGGCAATCGCATGAATGTAGGCGAGTTAACGCCACTAACATTTGGTGGCTACGGAACAGATACTGTTGTTGAAATAAAAGAAGATGGTAAATATGTATGGAGCCTTCAGTTTGAAGGTAAAGGCAAGCCTCTTCATGTGATGGTAAATAAGTGCCAATAATATTCCATTTAGTTATTTAAAAGTTATTATTTATTTATTAACCCCTGCATGGAATACGTGCAGGGGTTTATTTTTGTTTTGGGAGAGTTTTATGAATAATATCCGCTATAAGGTATCGTTATATAAAACGTTGTTGGCATTAAGTGTGGTTGGAGCGCTATCAGCTTGTAATTCTTCCGGTGGAGATGATAACAATAATACTCCATTGCCTGATACGAGCTATGCCTGTCAAACGACCATCAAGGAACAAAGTAATCAACTTCGCATGTATCAGATCATGGTTGAAAGCTTTGTTGATGGAGACTCGAGTATTGGCCACGGCACGGGTTATGGGACCAGCCATCACAATGGCGACTTACAAGGTATTATTGATTCACTCGACTATATACAAGACTTAGGCATAAACGCGATTTGGCTAACACCAATTTTTGAGTCTGAAGCCATTGATGGCCAAGATCATTGGGCGGATCGTTTGGATGCTACAGGATATTTCGCGACAGACTATTTCAAAATTGATCCCCGTTTTGGCGATTTGGAAACCGCGCGAACGTTAGTTAATGAAGCTCACAAGCGTGGCTTGTATGTCTTCTTTGATGGTGTGTTTGGTCACCATAAAAATGGGTTAATCAAACCATCGCCATCGGGTTTACTACCTTCAGGTGCGAGCAACCCAGTCGATTACCCTGCAAGCTTAGATTTTTATAAAGAAGTTGCTACCTATTGGGTGAAAGAGCTGAAAATTGATGGTTGGCGTTTGGATCAAGCGTATCAAGTACCAACAGATGCTTGGACGAAAATTCGTAAAGCAGTGGATGAAGCCTCACAAAATGTCACTTATACCAATGCTGATGGCAAACAAGTGAACCCATTAGGCTACATGGTGGCAGAAGTCTGGAAGGGCGAGTCTGATATTGCGAGTGAGGCGTACGGTTCTGCCGATGACCCCGCATTATGCTCAGCGTTTGACTTCCCAATGCGCTATCGTATCTTGGAAACACTTGCAGTGAACGAGAGTGGTGTTGGTGGGCGAGGTGTTGATTGGCTAGACAATGGCTATCAAACCCACAATCAGTACCCAGCTCATGCTCAGCCAAACTTGATGATTGGTAATCACGATTTAGTTCGCTTTGGTGATTTGTTGCAACGAGGCGGCTTGGCTGATGTGAATGATGCGGAATACTGGCTACGCCATAAAGCAGCTTTTGCTTTCCAAGCCGCTTATACCGGGCCAATCACTCTTTACTACGGTGATGAAATTGGTGACCAAGTTGATGGCTTTGCCGCAAAAGAAGACAACAACACCTGTGCTATTAGAGGTGTGTGTGATGACCATGTTGCTCGCAGCAGCGCAAAGATTGAAGGAATAACGGCAACCTTAGACGCTAATCAAGTTGATTTGAAAAACTACGTGAAGTCATTGATGAATAAGCGTGCTGCTCACCCTGCTTTATACCAAGGCTCTCGTACTAACTTGGTCGCGAGCAATGGCAGTTATGTGGATTTGAAAAAGTCTGGTGATGACCAAGTATTGTTTGCACTCAATACGCTTGAGAGCGCGCGCAATATTGTGCTAACAGAGTCACAAGTCGGCAGCAATCAAGCGCTGATAGATTTAATGACAAACCAACAAATCACACCAAGCAATGGGCAATACCTGATCCCAATGTCTTCTTTACAGGGACGCTTCTTTAAGGTGACGCCAAGCGCTAAATAAAATCAACTTCTCGCTCCAAAGCCAAGTGCAGCTGCTGACCCCCATAGGCACTCACTTGGCTTTTTTACTCCGTTATCCTTCTGTTTTATATCGAACAATTGTTGTTATCTTTCGTCATAAACAGTACGCAGTTTGTGAGATGTTCTGCACGAGAATGAGAATATTCACATTCATGCAACGTAAAATTGTGATTTGACGCTTATTTATACGTAACCGTTATGTTTATCTTTTCGTGGATTTATATAACTAATGGAAAATTATAATGAAATCCATAGCGAAACCCCTCTTTATTCTACCTTTGCTTTGCTCTCCATTTGCCTACAGTGATGTCATTAACGGTGACTTCGAACAGTGGAGTGGCAATACGCCAACCCAGTGGACGGTGATTGATTCTGGTATTGCAGTATCTCCTACCAGTAATCAAGTTCAGTCTGGTGGTTTAGCCGCACAAGTGGTCGTGAATACGGGGACACAAAGTAACACCGATTTTTTGCAAACCATTAATGTGGAGCAAGGAAAAACTTACCCATTTTCAGTTTCTGTTTATCACACTGAAGGTAATGTTAAAGCGCGTCTGATCGTCGATGGATACCATGGTTACACGAACCCCAACCAAACTAATCAATGGCAGCAGTTAACACACAGTTATACCGCATCATCAAATAAAACCATTAATGTCGGTCTAAGGTTCTATGATGAATCGGGCTTTGATGGCTCAGAAGTGGTGTTCATTGATAACTTTCTACCGAACCAAGATAGTGGTGGTACTCAGCCTCCAGTTGAAAGTTGCAACGACAATGAAATCCTATTGACTTTAACGACTGACAGTTATGGCTCAGAGACTAGCTGGGAACTGAAGGACAACCAATCAAAAGTACTGTTCTTTGGTCAAGGTTTCGATTCCTCTAAAACCTATGAAAAAACCATGTGCCTAGCGGATGGCGATTATCAATTTACCATCAATGATAGCTATGGTGATGGTATTTGCTGTAGTAGCGGTAACGGCTCATACGTCTTGATGTTAGGTCAAGAAACGCTAGCATCAGGTGGTGAGTTTACTCAATCGCAAACCACCAATTTCACCCTTGGTGAGACAACCACGCCACCCGTGGTTGGGGAATATTACAAAGCGGCAGAGGGCAAAACTGGCTTTGCATTGAAAACAGCACTGTTCAATATCATCAATAACCACACGGGGCGAGGTTACTCGGCGATTTGGACCTTGGTGAAAGATGCGGATCTGGATAACTATTATGAAAAAGATGGTTCGATTCTTGATATGTATTCGGAAAAGCCGCTAGGCAATGACACGGTTAGTTTCACTAAAGTCACAGACCAATGTGGTCAATACAGTAAAGAGGGAGATTGCTACAACCGAGAACACTCATTCCCGAAAAGCTGGTTTGGTGGCAAGGTAGAGCCAATGAACTCTGATGGCCACCACCTGTTTGCAACGGATGGCTATGTTAATGCGAAGCGTAGTAATTGGCCATTTGGTGAGGTTGGTAGCAGCACTTACATTTCTAGTAATGGCTCAAAATTAGGTTTGGCGAGCGCGTCTTTGGGCTACTCAGGTACAGTATTTGAGCCGATAGACGAATTTAAAGGAGACTTTGCGCGTGCGTATTTCTACATGGCAACACGCTATGAAAACGTTATTGGTAACTGGGAGGCGAACTCCAGTAGCTCTGATGCGGTTCTCAATGGTAACAGCACGACAGTATTTGAACCGTGGATGCTAAGCATGCTTAAGCGTTGGCATAAGAATGATCCTGTTAGCGCAAAAGAAGTGAGTCGTAACCAACAAGTATTTGAGTTTCAAGGAAACCGCAATCCGTTTATCGACCACCCTGAGTTTGTTGAGATGATTTGGGGCAATTAACCCTCAACCATTAAGAACACGAAAGCCGCTTAAGTTAAACAGATTAGCTTGGCGGCTTTTTTAGAGAACAAAAAAGGGGAGGTATTAACCTCCCCAAACTAGCACATGATTGCGCCTACTGTATTAGTTCTTCGTTACAGTTACGATTGGAGCTGCTTTGTCTGCTGCATTGAAGTGGAAGTTGTAGCTTCCATCTTCAGGTAGCGTGATAGCAATATCTGAGCTTCCACCACCTGCGGCCATTTTAAAGCCTGAACCGAGCTCAATCGAACTACCTGAAGTGCCACCAAAGTTAGTGTTTCCTTCGTTTGCATTCCAGTCTGCAGAAGCGATTTTCATTTGGTAGCTACCTGCTTTGAAGTCCATATCTAATGAGTAGACATCGGCTGCCTCATAGCTAAATTTCGCTGGAGAGTCCGTTGCTGGAGTATCCCAAGTCGTAATAGTGCCACGTAGATAAAGCGCAGTTTCACCAAATGTTGGTGCGTCAGCAGCTTTAGTCACTGACACAATTGGCTTGTCTGCAGAGTTATTTTGCTCGTGTACAGCGTTTAAAATAAACGTGTATTTACCTGTTTCAGTGACCTTCAGTTTACAGTTTTCCTCTTTGCCTAGATCTACAGAACTAGATGATTGGTCCGAGTTGTGGCAGCCAAAGTTAGGTGTACCCCAATTATCATCTGCGAATTTAAAACCGTAGTCCCCAGCTTCAAGTACACCAGTTAACGAGTAAATACCGTTACCGATAAATGACATTTCCCAATCTGCTACTGGTTGCCAGCCGTTCATATCACCACGAACATAAACTTTGGTTTCTCCATAAGGAGGAATGCTTGATACATCTTTGTTGTCAGTATTTACAGGTAGGCCAGCACCTTGTGCACCTGCTTGTGGTTGAACAAATACCGCTGTAGTTAGTGCTGGTACTGTGAATGTCTCACCAGAGAAGCTCGCGCTTTTCACGATGTCATCTGTCGAGTTTTTCTGAACTTCATGCAGTTCGAAGCCCGCAGCGCCTTTCACAGTGAAGGATTGAGCTGTAGATGTCGAGTTAACTACCGCTACGATTGCATCGTAGTTAGGATCCAAATCTGCACCAGCAGATGTGCCGTCATCAATCGACATAACGATTAGACCTTCAACTTGGTTGTCACCAACATTGCGGAAGTCTACACGGTTCATCACGTCTTGAGCGGTATCTAAGCGGAACAGTTCGCTTGTACTACGGATTTTCAGTAGTTCTAGGAATTGTTGCTTAGTTAGCTCGATATCATCTTTATCAGGCATTGCACTTGCATCGTCGATGATCTTCTTGATCAGTTCCCAGTTCGCACCGTCTTTGTCTTCACGAGGTAGACCAACGTTCCAGTTGTTATCGCTTCCGTCGAAGAAAACACGGTTGAACCAATCACCAGAGTCGTAAGAGTCACGCTGCATTGATTTAGAACGAAGTAACTCAGAACCCATGTGGATGAATGGAATACCTTGTCCTAACATCACTGTAGATAGCGATACAGACTGCATACGAGCTCGCTCAGCAGAGCTTGTACCTGTCGCGATTTTATAAGCGTTGTTGTCCCATAGGGTTTGGTTATCATGTTTAGAAACGTATGAGATATTCTCAGAAGGCATCTTAGTGTAGCCCGCAGGAGCACCATTGTAGTCTACGTTTTTACCAAGTTTTGTTTCGCCTTTGTAATCTAGAAGTACGTATTCTGCTAGGTTACCAGCCATGCCGAGACGAACGAGATCTTGGTTATGTAGACGACCATTAACAGCATCTGCATCAGTCTTAGTTTCTTCGTTTGGATAAGCTGCGTTACCAAAGCCTTGGTTGAAACGAAGAGGATGTTTGCCTTCCGAATCTACACCACCATCGAATGGGCTGCCACCGCGAACCGCATCGCGTAGACGGTCAGAGAATGTACCAATCTCTGTGCCTGCCATGTTGATTTGGGTTGCTTGGTCGAAGCGTGCGTTGTTTGCTACTTCACCAAAGTCCCAACCTTCACCGTAGAATAGGGTGTTAGGATCGATTTCACGAACTTTCTTCAGTGCATAAACCATCACATCTTTTGGCTGGTGGCCCATTAAGTCGAATCGGAAACCGTCAACTTTGTAGTCGTCTGCCCAAATCAATAATGAGTCAACCATCAGTTTACCCATCATCAAGTTCTCAGTTGCTGTGTTGTCACAACAAGTAGAGTTTTCAACACCACCAGTGTTTACGTTTAGGCGGTGGTAGTATCCAGGGACGATCTTATCGAGTACAGACTTATCATTTACGCCAGATGCATTAGTGTGGTTGTAAACCACGTCCATGATAAGTTTTAGATCCATTTTGTGTGTAGCTTGAACCATTTCACGGAACTCAAGAATACGCTTAGAACCGTTTGGATCGGTTGCGTAACTGCCTTCAGGCACAGTGTAGTGGAATGGGTCGTAGCCCCAGTTGAAGCTATCTAACATGCGTAGATCGTTCATCAGAGCTTGTGCTGCGCCTGTCGAAGGATCGTAGCTGTTAAGCAGATCTTCGATCACTTTGCCGTTGTCTTCTGTACCACAAACAGCTGCTTCCGGTTTCACACCACAGAGTTTTCCTACCGTATCTGTAATATCAACACGGTTTTCTGCATTTTCATCTACGGTTGCGATGTCAAAAGCAGGAAGGATATGCAGCGTAGTTAGACCTGCGTCTTTTAGTGCTTGAAGGTGAGATACTGATTCACGATCTGCTTCTGTTAAGGCTAGGTATTTGCCGTTCAGGCTTGCTGTACCTTTACTATCATTGAAGCTGAAATCGCGCAGGTGTGATTCGTACAGTACGTGGTCTTCGTCTTTCTTCACAGTTGGGCGATCATAGTTATCCCAACCTGCAGGTTTTAGGCTAGAGTCATCGAGATCAACAACTTGAGAGTACAAAGAGTTTTCAGATAAGCTCAAAGAGTAAGGGTCTGTTACTAGGCGAGTTTCAATTTTACCTGTTGTTGGGTGGTAGACCTTCACTTGGTAGCGGTAGTACTGATTTACTACATTGCTTTGTACCTCAGAAGCCCAGATACCCGTTGCAGGGTCTTCTGTCATAGCGACTGTCGCTTGTTCGTTTAGGTTTTCATCATAAAGGACCAGTTCTACTTCTTGAGCTGTTGGTGCCCAAAGTTTGAATGTCGCAGCCGTTCCTTCAACAATTGCCCCTAGCTCTTGCCCGATTGCGTTACCGGCTTCAGCGTCTGCAAATACCGCATCCAGAACCCCTGGTTTTTGTACTTCGGTTGCCGCAGTGACATCGCCATTTGCATTGTAAGCAACCATCACGATTTGTGATTTTAGGATTTTGTGGAGGATATCTGCATCCACACTGATACCCGCGGCTTTTAAATCAGCAAGGTGACGGAAACGCGATTTAAGCTCATCCGATAATTCACCAACCTTAGTAAGTTCAACTGCAGTGCCGCCAGTAATCGTTTTGTCTTCACCCATCTTTATATCGTTGCTCAAGCTGTAGAACAGCTTGATTGAATCAGCATCTTTGGCTGCTTCCCAAGCGATGGTTTCAGCGTCTAACCAATGTGCTTTTTGGCCATCGATATCGACTGGACGCTCTTCAATTGGTTCGTAATAAAGTTCGCTACTACCATGGAAGCCAAATAGTCCTTTTGACTCGCCAATTTTCGTTAACTCCACTTTAGAGTTGGCACTACCGAATGCTTTGTCATTATCTTTGTGAAGAATAAAGTTCATACACTCATGGGGATCAGATGCATCTGGGTTTACTTTTAGTACATAGTAAGCACCATAGGTATCGCTGATACCATCAAACGGGCGAGGAGCGCTCCAATCTGTACCGCCTGAGCCAATGCCCATCGCATCGAGATCGGTACTGGTACAGCCTTCGCCGTTCCATAGGTGTAATCCCCAGCCTTCGTAGTCACTTGCACTAGCCGCTGCTGCAGTGTCGCGTTTATAGTAAATTACGACTTCATTTTCTCCAGCTGGGTACAGGCCGGAATTGTTGTTTTCTTCGCTAGAACTGTCGCTACCACAGCCGCTAAGTACCGCAATTGACAGAAGCGGTAGAACGGTTTTGGCAACGGTAGATAGTTTGAATGTTTTGTTGTCCACGTTTACATATCCATTGTTATAAAATCTGAAAGTAGGCAGAGCGAGATGCTCTAGAGGAAATGTGCACGTAAATGCTAATACACTGATGCATCAGCAAAATGTGAATGCAGGCAGCTAAGTTATTTGCAAGTTAAAATTTAGTCGCAGTATGAGTTTGGGTCACAAAATAAGTACTAAACTCAACACATAATGAGAGGTGTGACTCAAAGCCTATACATAAATTAAGTGAGGAGTAGAGCAGGGGGATGATAAGGGAGGAGAATCACTCAGCCCCATTAGTGTGATTGAGATCTATAAATTTTTAGTGGTTAATTTGTAAGTAGAAAAAAGATTTACAAATTACGTAGTGATAGCAGTCCCTTTACTGTCTCAAACTTCAGATTTTGATCAAACGGTCGTTATATAATAAAGAGATATTTTAAGCGCCCTGTTGGGGTATGTTTAAGCCGATATATAAAAGAGGCTAACTATGAGTAGCATGGGGATTGCTATTGGTGCAACTGGCCTTTCTCTTATTCTGATTTTTGTCTGGATGATATCGCTGTCGATGCGGAAAAAGCGCATAGAGCTTGAAAAGAAAGCTCGCGAAGCTGCTTATCGTCGAGCTATGCAAAAGGCACGCGAACAAGAAATCAAAGAACGGGAATTTAAAGCAGAAACGGGTCATATACCGACAATCCTGTTTTTGGCGAAAGAGGCAGAGAGAGGAAACCTCAAGAAGGCTTATTACTGGTATGACAAAGCGGCAAAGTTAGACAATGTTACTGGGATGTACGGCGTGGTTCGTTTGAGTGAGCGAATGCGTGAAGATGTCATTCTGAAAGAGCAAGCCAACTTTTGGCGTATCGCGATTGCTGGTGTCGAGGGAGATGTTGAAGCTAAGTTTGCGACAGGAAAAGCGTTGATCTTCGGGCGTGGTACGGAAAAAAACATTCCTAAAGGATTGCAGCTAATACAAGAAGCCGCCGAGGAGAAGTGCATTCCGGCGATACTTTATATGGGGGATTGGCAAAAGTCTCCTGATAACCTTGCTCGAAATGAAGCTGATGCTCTCTACTGGTACATGCGAGCAGCAGAAGAAGAAAGTCCTGAAGGTAAAGTGCAAGTAGGATTGTGCTATTTATATGGCACGGGAGTAGAGCAAAATCATCAAAAAGCGTGCTATTGGTTAGAAAGGGCTGCAGAAAGCGGTAATGCAGAAGCCATGTATCATGCAGGAGAGGCTTGGAAAGACAATGGAAAAACGGGGAGTGCAATAGCCTATGTTTGGCTATTCTTATCGGCTAGCTTTGGTTATGAGCCTGCTAAAGTTCTGCGAGACAAGGTTGCGGCTAACATTGGTGTTGATGTTGTTGTTGGACTGCAAGCCATCGCAAAGCCGCTGCAAAGGAAGCTGAGTTCTGGAGCTGTTAAGAAGCACTCGATTATACGTGCGCTGAATAAGGTATATAGCCGTGAACCATATTTTCCAAATGAAGAAGACTTGTTAGTGCCCGGAAATGATGAAGAAATGGAAGGTGTCATCCAGAGTGATGCTACTTTTGATCCACAGAGCGCAGAGCAACTTGATGGTGCGAATGTGAGTGGCAGTTCTCCTGAAACGACATTGTCAAAAGAGGCATTAGATTTCACTCAGAACTTCTTGTCTCCTCAGAAGCCGCACTAGGTCAATAACCCTTAATTTTTGAGTTTCTTAGTGATAGCCCAAGTAACAGCCGTTGCTTGGGCTTAATTATATGGTC
>NZ_JAHGAI010000060.1:0-10890 GCF_030248515.1 Vibrio sp. D401a
CTTATTTAGGACGGTACAACATCAACGAAAAAGGCTTGCCACATGGCAAGCCTTTTTGTTTTTAGTTAGTCGTCACAACGCTGCATTACTTCTTAAACATTGCTCGAATATTGGCGATGTGTGCTTGGCCTTTTGCCATACGCTCTTCTGCCGATACTGGCTTTTTGTTTACTTCCCATTCAACATCATCAAATGGCAGCTCATCTAAGAAGCGACTTTGCGTCGGCTTGATCAATTCACCAAACTGTCTACGTTCCTTACACATGGTAAAAGTCAGCTCGCGCTGCGCACGGGTAATACCCACGTACATTAGGCGGCGTTCTTCTTCAACGTTGTCTTCATCAATACTGGTTTGGTGCGGCAGAATGCCCTCTTCCGAACCAATCAAGTACACGAACGGGAACTCGAGGCCTTTCGAAGCGTGCAGTGTCATTAATTGAACCGCATCGCTATCTTCATCTTCTTCACCACGCTCCATCATGTCGCGTAGGGTAAGACGTTGAACCACCTCTTTTAACGTCTTCTCTTCTTGGTCGTAGTTGTCGCCTTCTAGATCGGCCACAATCCAAGAATAAAGGTCAGAAACGTTCTTCATACGCATTTCAGCCGCTTTCGGGCTTGCTGACGTTTCGTATAGCCAATCTTCATAATGAATATCACGTACAAGCGAACGCACCGCTTCAACCGTATCACCTCGCTCAGCTTGATCAGCAATAGCTACCAACCATTGCGTGAAACGGCGCAGGTTCTCTAGGCCACGGCCGGTTAGGTGCTGCTCCAATCCCATTTCAAAGCTGACTTCAAACAAGCTCTTACCACGCATGTTGGCGTAGCTACCCAGCTTCTCTAGAGTCACGGGACCAATTTCACGACGCGGCGTATTCACAATACGTAGGAACGCGTTGTCATCATCTGGGTTCACCAATACACGTAGGTAAGCCATGATGTCTTTGATCTCTGCTCGAGCGAAGAAAGACGTGCCGCCAGACAGTTTGTATGGCACACGGTTTTGCATCAGTGACTTTTCGATCAAACGCGATTGGTGGTTACCACGGTATAGAATCGCATAGTCTTTATATTCAGTGCGGTTTAGGAACTTGTGCGCAATCAATTCACCTGTTACGCGCTCCGCTTCGTGCTCTTCGTTCTTCGCCAGTAACACTTTGAGTTTTTCGCCGTCAGGAATTTCCGAGAACAGCGATTTCTCATACACGTGAGGGTTATTCGCGATCAAGATGTTAGCTGCACGCAGAATACGGCTAGTGGAACGGTAATTCTGCTCCAACTTAATCAAGCGCAGATTTGGATAGTCTTCACCGAGCAACACCAAGTTTTGCGGCTTAGCGCCACGCCATGAATAGATAGATTGGTCATCGTCGCCTACAACAGTTAAACGACCGCGCTCGCCAACGATGAGCTTCACCAAATCGTATTGGCTGGTGTTGGTATCTTGATATTCATCCACCAATAAGTAACGAATGCGATTTTGCCAGCGTTGACGCACTTCTTCGTTATTACGTAGCAGTTGCACGGGTAGGGAAATCAAGTCGTCAAAATCAAGCGCGTTATACGCCTTCATCTGCTTTTGGTACATCTCGAAGCAGAACGCAAACAGCTGTTGTTGCTCACCTTGAGCCAGCGCTTTGGCTTGCTCCGGTGTCAGCATGTCGTTCTTCCAGTTCGAGATTGAACTCAAAAGTTGGCGCAACAAGTCTTTGTCACCATCAAGCTGCTTCTCTGTTAGCTCTTTGAGTAGCGCGAGCTGGTCTTGATCATCAAACAATGAGAAGCCCGCTTTCAAGCCAAGGTGCTTGTACTCGCGCTTGATAATGTTCAACCCTAACGTGTGGAACGTCGAGACCATCAGACCTTTCGATTCAGATTTACCTAACGTTTGGCCAACACGCTCTTTCATCTCGCGTGCCGCCTTGTTGGTAAAGGTTACCGCAGCAATATTGCGTGCCTTGTAGCCACACTGCTGAACCAAATAAGCGATTTTATTGGTAATAACACGAGTTTTACCCGAACCAGCGCCCGCTAGCACCAAGCATGGGCCTGATACGTACTTAACGGCTTCGTCTTGTCTGGGGTTCAGCTTCATAAAAATTCTCTGCGGGTGGAAATAGTGGCGCCTATGATAAAGGGGTGAGTGTGTGAAAGCTACGGTCATTTTCACGTAATTTTTACACAGAGAGTTGCAACATTTTGTTGCATAACTGACCAGTCTTTGCGCTATAATGAATGAACGTTCATTCATTGGGTGGTGTGGTTATGACCTATAACACTACTGGAGATAAATACGAGCAAATCATCGCAGCTGCCGAGCGCTTAATTGCTGAATCGGGTTTTCATGGTCTATCCATGCAAAAGCTCGCAACTGAAGCAGGTGTCGCAGCAGGCACGATTTATCGATATTTCTCAGATAAAGAACATCTTTTAGAAGAAGTCCGCCTTACCGTTACCAAACGTATCGCGGAGGCCGTTCAAGCGGATGTTCATGACGATATGCCCCTGAAAGAGCGTTACCGCACTATGTGGCTCAATATTTGGCACCTTGCTGGATCAAATTTAGACACCTTAAGTAATCGTGTCCAATATGAATCACTGCCTTGTGCAAGTCGTGGAAATACTAGGGAACTTGAACGACAAATGTTTGCCCAAGTAGATCGTCTTTTTAATCAAGGCAAAGCGGAAGGGGTATTCAAACCTCTTGATAACGAAATTCTTTCAGGGTTGAGTTTCGAAGCTAGTGTTGCGCTTGCTAGAAAACATGCTTTGGGATTTTATCAGCTGGATGACGATGCGCTGGAAGCAGCCGTTGAAGCCAGTTGGGATGCAATTATTAAACACTAACTTGGAGTTCTTAATAGAATGAAAAAGTGGACTTTCTTTATGTTGCTTATCGCAATTCTACTATTCGGTAGCGTGATAGGTTTCAACTTATTCAAGCAACAGAAAATTGCTGAATACATGGCGAATCGTCCAGAGCCAGAATTTCCAGTAACCGTCACAGATGTAAAAGCGGTTGATTGGATTCCGGTGATCGAAGCGATTGGTTTTATCGAGCCGAACCAAGGTGTCACTGTTGCGAATGAAACCAGCGGTGTCATTGATAAGATTTCTTTCGATTCAGGCACTCAAGTTGAAGAAGGCCAACCTCTAGTACACCTAGATTCTGAGGTAGAAAAGGCTAACCTTAAGAGCTCTCAAGCAAAATTACCAGCAGCTCAAGCGAAGTACAAACGCTACCAAGGTCTTTTCAAGAAAGGCTCTATCTCTAAAGAAGCGTATGACGAAGCTGAAGCAAACTACTTCTCACTAAAAGCGGATATCGAGAGCCTGAAGGCAACCATCGACCGCCGTGAAATCAAAGCACCTTTTGCTGGTGTTGTTGGTATTCGTAACGTTTACCTTGGTCAGTACCTACAAGCAGGTACCGATATCGTACGCCTTGAAGACACTAGCGTCATGCGTCTGCGCTTCACTGTGCCGCAAACAGATATCTCTCGTATCACACTTGATCAAGAAGTGGATATCTTCGTTGATGCTTACCCAGACAGACCTTTCAAAGGTTCTATCTCGGCAATCGAACCTGCGGTTAACGTTCAAAGTGGTCTGATCCAAGTTCAAGCTGACATTCCAAACAGCGATGGCAAACTTCGCAGCGGTATGTTTGCGCGTGCAAACATTATTCTGCCTAAGTTAGAGAACCAAGTAACGCTACCGCAAACGGCTATCACGTTTACGCTTTACGGTGACAACGTGTACATCGTGACTGAAGAAGATGGTGAAAAACGCGTTAAGCAACACGTAGTAAAAGTTGGCGAACGCACTAAAGACATCGCGCATATTCTAGAAGGCGTGAAACCAGGTGATGTGGTGGTAACTTCGGGGCAAATCCGTCTAAGTAACCATGCGAAAGTGACCATCGTTGAAGATTCGGCACTGACACCACCTGCTGAAACACCAATGCTTTAATTGGAGGCATCATGCGCTTTACTGATGTTTTTATTAAACGTCCAGTTTTAGCGGTATCGATCAGCTTTTTGATTGCGTTACTTGGTTTACAAGCCGTTTTCAAAATGCAGGTTCGTGAATACCCTGAAATGACAAACACGGTAGTTACAGTAACTACTAGCTATTACGGTGCTAGCGCCAACTTGATCCAAGGCTTTATTACCCAGCCTTTGGAGCAAGCAGTGGCTCAGGCCGATAATATCGACTACATGACTTCACAGTCGGTACTTGGTAAATCAACCATTACCGTCAACATGAAGTTGAACACCGATCCGAATGCAGCACTATCTGATATTCTGGCCAAAACCAACTCGGTCCGTTCACAGCTTCCAAAAGAAGCGGAAGACCCAACAGTAACCATGTCTACGGGTTCAACAACGGCGGTTCTGTATATTGGTTTCACTAGTGATGAGCTGTCTTCAAGCCAGATCACCGACTACCTTGAACGTGTAATCAACCCACAGCTATTCACGGTTAACGGTGTATCAAAAGTTGACCTATACGGTGGTATGAAATACGCATTACGCGTATGGCTAGATCCAGCGAAAATGGGTGCACTTAAGCTGACCGCAACAGATGTGATGGGCGTTCTAAATGCCAATAACTACCAATCAGCGACCGGTCAAGCAACAGGTGAATTCGTTCTTTACAACGGTAGTGCTGATACTCAGGTATCGAATGTTGCCGAGTTAGAAGCACTGGTTGTAAAAACGGGTGACGGTGACGTAATTCGTCTTGGCGATATTGCAAAAGTAACGCTAGAGAAGAGCCACGATGTTTACCGCGCAAGTGCAAACGGTCAGGAAGCGGTGGTGGCTGCGATTAACGCGGCACCAAGTGCTAACCCGATCAACATCGCTGCAGATGTGCTAGAGCTACTGCCTCAGTTAGAGCGTAACTTGCCAAGCAACATCAAAATGAACGTGATGTACGACTCTACTATCGCTATCAACGAATCAATTCACGAAGTTGTGAAAACCATTCTTGAAGCGGCGGTCATCGTACTGGTGGTTATCACCCTATTCCTTGGTTCATTCCGAGCGGTAATTATCCCTATCGTTACTATCCCACTATCATTGATTGGTGTTGCGATGGTAATGCAGGCGATGGGCTTCTCGTGGAACTTGATGACACTTCTGGCAATGGTACTCGCCATCGGTCTGGTGGTGGATGATGCGATCGTGGTTCTTGAGAACGTCGACCGCCACATCAAGGAAGGGGAATCGCCGTTCCGCGCAGCCATCATCGGTACACGTGAGATTGCCGTACCAGTAATTGCAATGACGCTGACACTAGGTGCGGTATACGCACCGATCGCGCTAATGGGCGGTATCACAGGCTCACTATTTAAAGAGTTCGCGTTAACCCTAGCGGGTGCGGTATTTGTGTCTGGTATCATCGCTCTGACTCTGTCGCCGATGATGTGTTCAAAAATGCTTAAGGCAAATGAAGAGCCAAGCAAGTTTGAACAAAAAGTACATCACGTATTGGATGGCATGACCAACCGCTACGAGAAAATGCTGACCGCTGTTATGGCGCACCGCCCAGTGATCATCGCTTTCGCGATCATCGTATTCGCAACGCTCCCAATTCTGTTTAAGTTCATTCCAAGTGAATTAGCTCCTTCAGAAGATAAAGGCGTTGTCGTACTGATGGGTACTGCACCATCGAACGCGAACTTGGATTACATCCAAAATACCATGAATGACGTAAACAAGATTCTGTCTGATCAACCAGAAGTGGAATACGCTCAGGTGTTTAACGGTGTACCAAACTCCAACCAAGCGTTCGGTCTTGCGACTCTAAAACCTTGGAGTGAACGTGAGGCGAGCCAAGCAGAGATAACTAAACGCGTAGGTGGGCTAGTTTCTCAGGTACCGGGGATGTCTGTTACTGCATTCCAGATGCCAGAACTTCCTGGTGCAGGTTCAGGTCTGCCGATTCAGTTCGTTATTACTACGCCAAATAGCTTTGAAAGTTTGTTTACGATCGCAAGTGATATTCTAGCGAATGTGTCAACTAGCCCGATGTTTGTCTACTCGGACTTGGATCTAAACTACGATTCAGCAACGATGAAGATCAGCATTGATAAAGACAAAGCTGGCGCGTACGGCGTGACCATGCAAGATATTGGTGTAACGCTAAGCACTATGATGGCGGATGGTTACGTAAACCGTATCGACCTAAATGGTCGTTCTTATGAGGTAATCCCTCAGGTTGAACGTAAATGGCGTCTAAACCCAGAGTCAATGAAGAACTACTACGTACGTTCTGTTGATGGTAAAGCTGTGCCACTTGGTAGCTTGATTACTATTGATGTGGTCGCAGAGCCTCGCTCTCTACCTCACTTCAACCAGTTGAACTCTGCTACAGTTGGTGCAGTACCATCACCAGGTGTTGCGATGGGTGATGCCATAAATTGGTTCGAAGATATCGCACAGAGCAAGCTACCTGCAGGCTACAACCATGACTACATGGGTGAGGCTCGTCAGTTTGTAACGGAAGGTAGCGCACTATACGCCACATTTGGTTTGGCACTAGCAATCATCTTCTTGGTACTGGCAATTCAATTTGAGTCTATCCGCGATCCAATTGTAATCATGGTATCGGTACCACTAGCAGTATGTGGTGCATTGATTGCTCTGGCGTGGGGTACGGCCTCGATGAACATCTACTCGCAGGTTGGTTTGATTACTCTGGTTGGTCTGATTACCAAGCACGGTATCTTGATCTGTGAGGTAGCGAAGGAAGAGCAGTTACACAACAAACTGTCTCGTATCGATGCGGTAATGGAAGCGGCGAAAGTTCGTCTACGTCCGATCCTGATGACAACGGCGGCGATGATTGCAGGTCTGATCCCACTAATGTATGCAACGGGTGCAGGTGCGGCTCAGCGCTTCAGTATCGGTATCGTAATCGTTGCTGGTCTAGCGATCGGTACACTGTTTACGCTATTCGTACTTCCTGTGATTTACAGCTACCTAGCTGAGAAACACAAGCCACTGCCAGTATTTGTTGAAGACAAAGACTTGGAAAAGCTAGCTCGAGTGGATGAAGCAAAAGCTGCTCATCGCGAATTAGCTGATAACAAGTAAGCATAAAGCACTAAGAAAAAGGTCACTTCGGTGACCTTTTTTATTGCTGCTCTCTTTTTTGCCATCTAAATGGCGACTTTCCCGTATCATTTACATAGAATGTGGGCAAATCAAAAGGAGTTTTAGCCACTATGTTTGACCCAAAGAAATTAGAGCAAATCGCTAAACAAATTCACGAATCAATGCCACAGCCAGTAAAAGAACTAGGCGCGGATGTTGATCAAAAAGTTCGCCAAGTAATCCAAGGTCAGCTAAACAAGCTAGACGTAGTTAGCCGCGAGGAATTCGACATACAAACTCAAGTTCTGCTGCGTACTCGTCAAAAGCTGACAGAAATGGAAAAGAAATTGGCAGAGCTTGAAGAAAAGCTAGCTGACAAATAAGCAAGAAGCGACAAGAAAATTCTAAGGGTTGATGTGAGAACGTCAGCCCTTTTTGCTTATTGGGATTCGGTTCCATTTTGTCTTTTTAGTAACAAATTCAGTCAACTCCTCCCAAATTAAGGCTTTGACCCAGAATCTCCGAAATACCCCTATAGATTTCCAAAGCCAAGCATTCCCGCATCTCGAAAGATGAAGTCCGTCTCTCTCAAAAACAAAAAGGCTTGGTCAACGGAGACCAAGCCTTTTAATTAGATGTTGTGTTTTATTTTGTATTTATTGACCCCAGTCTATCTGGAGTTCTTCCTGCTTTGCTTTAATGCAATTATGCAGATTGTATATTCGAAGCTAAGAGCTTTAGTCCCTTAAACGAATTGCGCTGAATTAAGGTTTCATTTCTAGGAGAAGGCGCGGAGTTTACGATAGTAAATGAGCACCTTCGACACCGAAATGGAACCTTAAGGCAAGTAATTAGCCGCCTACAGCGATGTTCTTCATATCAGTCATATACCCACGTAGCTCTTCACCAATGTACTCCACTGGGTGGTTACGGATAGCATCATTTACAGCGATAAGAGTCGCGTTATCTACTTGGTTAGAAGCTTCACCTAGCCCCTTACCAATTACGTCAGTATTTACTGATGGCATAAACTTCTCACGTAGAAGCGGTGTTGCTACATTAGCGAACAGGTAGTTACCGTATTCCGCAGTGTCTGAGATAACTACGTTCATCTCGTATAGACGCTTACGTGCGATAGTGTTCGCAATCAGTGGTAGCTCGTGTAGAGACTCGTAGTAAGCAGACTCATCGATGATGCCAGATGCCGTCATTGCTTCAAACGCTAGCTCAACACCCGCACGAACCATAGCAACCATAAGAATACCGTTGTCGAAGTACTCTTGCTCAGAGATTTCTACGTCAGTTTCTGGGTAGTTTTCGAAAGCAGTTTCACCTGTTTCTGCACGCCAGCCTAGTAGGTTCACATCGTCGTTTGCCCAGTCAGCCATCATAGTGCTAGAGAAGTGACCTGTGATGATGTCATCCATGTGCTTGTTGTATAGCGGACGCATCAGCTCTTTTAGCTCTTCAGAAAGCTCAAATGCTTTCACTTTTGCTGGATTTGATAGGCGATCCATCATGTGAGTGATACCACCAAACTTCAGTGCTTCAGTGATGGTTTCCCAACCGTATTGAAGAAGCTTACCTGCGTAGCCAGGATCGATACCATCAGCAATCATCTTCTCATAACATACGATAGAACCAGCCTGTAGCATGCCACAAAGGATAGTTTGCTCACCCATTAGGTCAGATTTCACCTCAGCAACAAAAGAAGACTCTAGACAGCCAGCACGGTGACCACCTGTTGCTGCAGCCCAAGCTTTAGCGATATCCCAACCTTCGCCTTTAGGATCGTTCTCTGGGTGAACAGCGATAAGAGTCGGTACACCAAAACCACGCTTGTATTCTTCACGAACTTCTGTACCCGGACACTTAGGTGCAACCATTACTACCGTTAGGTCTTTACGGATTTGCATGCCTTCTTCAACAACATTGAAACCGTGTGAGTAACCTAATGCTGCGCCTTCTTTCATTAATGGCATAACCGTTTCAACAACGTTTGTGTGCTGCTTATCTGGAGTAAGGTTTACTACTAGGTCAGCTTGTGGAATTAGCGTTTCGTAGCTACCTACTTCAAAACCGTTGTCTTTTGCGTTTTTGAATGACTGGCGTTGCTCGTCGATTGCCGCTTGGCGAAGCGCATAAGCAACGTCTAGACCAGAATCGCGCATGTTCAGACCTTGGTTAAGGCCTTGAGCACCACAACCTACGATGACCACTTTCTTACCTTTTAGGTAATCTGCTTCTGATGCGAATTCTTCGCGGTCCATAAAGCGACAACGACCAAGTTGGTCCAATTGCTCACGCAAGTTTAGGGTATTGAAATAGTTAGCCATCTGGGTGCTCCTTAACATTCTTCCATAGAGGTCGGTATTTGTGTTACCGAATGAGTTCATACTAAAACAGACATTCCGTTGCTGAAAGTGATATATTCACAATTACTTATTGCAATTAATGCAACATGGAAGTGAAGATTTAATGAACATCAAAAGCCTACAATTATTCATTCATCTATGTGATAGTAAGAGCTTCGCTAAGACAGCAGCAGCAATGCATATAAGCCCTTCAGCACTGAGTCGACAGATCCAGAAACTAGAAGAAGAAACACACCAGCAACTGTTCTTGCGTGACAATCGAAGCGTTGAATTAACGGTTCAAGGTAAGAAGCTATTACCTGTTGCCCTGAAGATCTTAGGTGAGTGGCAGCAATACCAAAGTTACGTCAAAGGAACAGAAGACGAGTTAAAGGGTGAGATACGTTTATTTTGCTCGGTAACCGCAAGTTACAGCCACCTCCCAGAGCTTATTTCTGAATTCCGCTTACAGCACCCATTTATTGAATTCAAACTTTCTACTGGTGATCCAGCTCAAGCCATCGATAAGATATTAGCGGATGAAGCTGATATCGCTATCTCTGCTAAACCTGAACAACTTCCAGCAAAAATTGCATTCGAGCCGATCAGTGAAATTCCGCTATCTGTTATTGCTCCTCTCGGGGTCAGTAGCTTCGCTGAAGAACTCCAAAAGGAAAGCCCAGACTGGTCAACGATCCCCTTTATCTTGCCAGAAGCAGGCACCGCTAGGGAAAGAGCTAACGTGTGGTTTAAACAAATGAAGATTAAGCCGAATATCTATGCTCAAGTTTCAGGGCATGAAGCTATTGTCAGTATGGTAGCTCTAGGCTGTGGTGTTGGCATCGCTCCTGACGTGGTAATCAACAACAGCCCCGTCAGAGAAAAGATAAATAGGCTTAAAGTGCTTCCAATTAAGCCATTTGAACTCGGTGTCTGCTGTACTAAAAGTCAGTTAGAAAACCCATTAGTCAAAGCTCTTTGGGAGATAGCAGAAAGCAAATACATCTCCTTATAAGCCAAAGGCTTCTTATGAAGATTGCGAGTAGCTTTGGTCAGTGATGAAAAATGACAAAAGTAGCCAAGTAAAAGCAACGCCTAGCAATAACTAGAAAGGCTCCAGTATTTCTGCTAGAGCCCTAAATATGGCAGGGGTAGATAAGTTGATAGTTTTTATTCAGACGTAAAAAAGCCCCAGCATTGCTGCTGAGGCTTTAGAAGATGGCAGGGGTGGAGAGATTCGAACTCCCAACACGCGGATTTGGAATCCGCTGCTCTGCCAATTGGAGCTACACCCCTGTAGAAACTACAGTTTATCACATTGTAGATTCAAAAAAACCTCGCATAAGCGAGGTCTTTGAAATAAGTGGCGGAGCGGACGGGACTCGAACCCGCGACCCCCGGCGTGACAGGCCGGTATTCTAACC
>NZ_JAHGAI010000061.1:0-2459 GCF_030248515.1 Vibrio sp. D401a
CGCTTCTTCTCTTTCGTGGTCTTTACTACGTCAGAATTGTCTTTCTTTTGTGCTGCCGTTGGAGTGCGAGGGTCGAATCCTTTATTAATTTAAAGCCAGTGAAAGTAGGGCAGTTCAGTGCGTTTTTCTTCTAGCCAACTTTCGTCTTTCAATCGGGGTAAAGTTTTGTAGTTGCCCGTCCCACTTCAGTGTTCAAAGTCTTTCATATCATCTCAATTTTCAATATCTTGGAGCGCATAAATAGAAGTAGCGCATGTACTAACAAATTGCTTAAGAGTGATTCGTAACGCGTGGCATTTTTACTTTGCGGTGGCTTAGGGTGATTAAGGCGCCGTGCGGTAGCTTTTGTATTGCGTTACTCACACCTTAGCAAGGCGTTATGTGAATAGGAGATTCCAGTGAACAAGGTAGTCAAAGAACGCTTCGATGAATATCCGGAAAATGCTCGTATTAGGCTAGAGGAGCTACGAAATCTAGTCTTTCAAATCGCATCTGATTTGGAGTTAGGTGAAGTCGATGAAACTCTAAAGTGGGGTGAGCCTAGCTATAGTGTAAAAACAGGCAGCCCGCTAAGAATAGACTGGAAGCTGAAATCTCCTAACAATTATTACCTGTTCTTTAATTGCCAAACTAAGTTAGTCGATACATTTCGAGAATTGTATGGTGAAGAACTGGTGTTTCAGGGAAACAGAGCAATAGTTCTGTCATTATCGAAAGCGTTACCAGAAACAGCAATCAAGTCCTGTTTAGAGTTAGCTTTAACCTATCAACAGCGTAAAAATTTGCCTCTTTTGGGCGCGTGAAAAAATTCACATAACAAAGCGTTCAAGAGGGATTCCCAACGCTCGGCATTTTGGGTTTGATTCAGCTTTAGTGATTACGGCACAATGGTTTAGGTGGGTGGTCTGCGTTGCTCACCCCTTAACGCGGCGTTAGCTTTCTAGAAGTCGATCGCATAGATGGCGATGATAAATAGGTCACTATTTCTTCTGATTGTATTAAGTACTTTCTTCTATTGTCAACGGAATGAGAGTAATGAATAACTTTAGTCGTTTGCCTTATAAATTGCCTAGCAACGAAGCCGATGCGGTTAAATCATTGGCGAAGATATTGAATATCCCGCAACACTTAGTTCAAGGAGATCCTGTTAAAGTCTCGCAAGCTATGTCTGGAACCATTATGTATCGTCAGTTGGACCGCAATGCTAGGCAACAAGCTATGGCAATTATACACAGCTTAAGTAGCGGTCCTTTAAAGAGCTGTCTCATAACAAGATGCACAGATGTGTTGGTAAATCCTCAATGGGGAGAGTGGTCACTGACTACTGAAGAGCTAACTGAAATTCTAAAATTTCATAATGACTTTAACCGATGGTCAAGTATCTTAGGAGCAAATCCTGGAGCTTATGGAGCAGGCGGAGCCGCTTGGAGTATCATCAAAAAAGGCGCTAGCTCTGGGAATGTAGCTGTTTTGATTGCATCAATTGCTCTAGTGGGAATTCATGAGTTTTCTTATAGCGAAATGCAAAAGTACACGGCAGAGTTAGAAAGGCGAAAGTGATGTTTAAATATACAATATTGTCGCTGTTTAGTTATCTAGTACTAATTTCTTTTTCTATATACTTGGGTTCTGCACTTTCAATTCCAGCTCTTCAAGGGAATAACATTGTAGCGTTATTGCTACCCCTTATCGTTCTCAACTATAAGTTGAACATTGAGAAAGGCTTTAGCGGGGGAAAAGTCTTCATTGCTTTTTTTGTATCGATAATCTATTGCTCTGTTTCGAGTGTTGTTTCGTACATTCAACAAGCAAAGCTTCTTGATACAGTAGAAGCTAGTTTAGTGATTTTATTCCCTTTTGCCTTACTATGCATATTAATCGCAACAAAACGCATATAAAGCTAACAATCTGTTTAAGAGTGATTCGCAACGCGTGGCATTTTTGTTATGCGTTGCGTTTAGTGTTTAAGGTGGTATACGGCTGCATCGGTATTGCGTTGCTCACACCTTAACAGGGCGTTAGTCGCCAGAAAAAGCTAGCAATCAAAATCATGTTTCTGAGCTTAAAATTTAGCAGCTGTTTGCTTGGTACACCGATTAATCGTAGATCATCAGAGCTTAGTTCTAGCTGTTTTAAGTCCAAAGTTTTGTACCTGTCCTAGCTGTTGTTTTGTTCTTTGGTGCTTACAGAGTAGGGCAATCGGGAGTCTATTTTTGGTTGCAACTCCGCTCGGTGAGTTTGTCGGTACAAAAGCCGATTTACTCGCTGAAATGACGTTTTCTCTGGTGTTGTAAGTTCCACGTGGTTTCAGTGACTTTGTTGAAAGTCCGCACTGTGAGATTGGCTTTCCAAAAGCGCTTTTTGGTATTGTCAGTCCGTTTTCTGCGGCGTTGTTTGTTCCAAGTGGTTTCATTGAATAGCCGCTTTGAGACTGCGCCTGACTAAAGTGCATCAAAGCA
>NZ_JAHGAI010000062.1:0-1933 GCF_030248515.1 Vibrio sp. D401a
ACCTATCAATCTGTGTGGGCACTCGTTGATGATAATCCAATTAGATATTTCTTTCTTAACGGAAAGCGGTATCAAATTAGGTTTCAATGATACGAAGTGACCATTGAATCGAAAGATTCAGCACAGTCAATTCAAACATTACTTATGTAATGTTCAGTATTCATTGAGCCGACAAAATCTTAAATTGAAGAGTTTGATCATGGCTCAGATTGAACGCTGGCGGCAGGCCTAACACATGCAAGTCGAGCGGAAACGAGTTATCTGAACCTTCGGGGGACGATAACGGCGTCGAGCGGCGGACGGGTGAGTAATGCCTAGGAAATTGCCCTGATGTGGGGGATAACCATTGGAAACGATGGCTAATACCGCATAATGCCTACGGGCCAAAGAGGGGGACCTTCGGGCCTCTCGCGTCAGGATATGCCTAGGTGGGATTAGCTAGTTGGTGAGGTAATGGCTCACCAAGGCGACGATCCCTAGCTGGTCTGAGAGGATGATCAGCCACACTGGAACTGAGACACGGTCCAGACTCCTACGGGAGGCAGCAGTGGGGAATATTGCACAATGGGCGCAAGCCTGATGCAGCCATGCCGCGTGTGTGAAGAAGGCCTTCGGGTTGTAAAGCACTTTCAGTCGTGAGGAAGGTAGTGTAGTTAATAGCTGCATTATTTGACGTTAGCGACAGAAGAAGCACCGGCTAACTCCGTGCCAGCAGCCGCGGTAATACGGAGGGTGCGAGCGTTAATCGGAATTACTGGGCGTAAAGCGCATGCAGGTGGTTTGTTAAGTCAGATGTGAAAGCCCGGGGCTCAACCTCGGAATTGCATTTGAAACTGGCAGACTAGAGTACTGTAGAGGGGGGTAGAATTTCAGGTGTAGCGGTGAAATGCGTAGAGATCTGAAGGAATACCGGTGGCGAAGGCGGCCCCCTGGACAGATACTGACACTCAGATGCGAAAGCGTGGGGAGCAAACAGGATTAGATACCCTGGTAGTCCACGCCGTAAACGATGTCTACTTGGAGGTTGTGGCCTTGAGCCGTGGCTTTCGGAGCTAACGCGTTAAGTAGACCGCCTGGGGAGTACGGTCGCAAGATTAAAACTCAAATGAATTGACGGGGGCCCGCACAAGCGGTGGAGCATGTGGTTTAATTCGATGCAACGCGAAGAACCTTACCTACTCTTGACATCCAGAGAACTTTCCAGAGATGGATTGGTGCCTTCGGGAACTCTGAGACAGGTGCTGCATGGCTGTCGTCAGCTCGTGTTGTGAAATGTTGGGTTAAGTCCCGCAACGAGCGCAACCCTTATCCTTGTTTGCCAGCGAGTAATGTCGGGAACTCCAGGGAGACTGCCGGTGATAAACCGGAGGAAGGTGGGGACGACGTCAAGTCATCATGGCCCTTACGAGTAGGGCTACACACGTGCTACAATGGCGCATACAGAGGGCAGCCAACTTGCGAGAGTGAGCGAATCCCAAAAAGTGCGTCGTAGTCCGGATCGGAGTCTGCAACTCGACTCCGTGAAGTCGGAATCGCTAGTAATCGTGGATCAGAATGCCACGGTGAATACGTTCCCGGGCCTTGTACACACCGCCCGTCACACCATGGGAGTGGGCTGCAAAAGAAGTAGGTAGTTTAACCTTCGGGAGGACGCTTACCACTTTGTGGTTCATGACTGGGGTGAAGTCGTAACAAGGTAGCGCTAGGGGAACCTGGCGCTGGATCACCTCCTTATACGATGATTACTCACGATGAGTGTCCACACAGATTGATACGGTTTATAAGTAAAAGAGACGATACTGGGTCTGTAGCTCAGGTGGTTAGAGCGTTCGCCTGATAAGCGAGAGGTCGGTGGTTCGAGTCCACTCAGACCCACCAATTTCCTTTGAAGTTGGTATGCAGTATCGACACCTTGATGGGGCTATAGCTCAGC
>NZ_JAHGAI010000063.1:0-560 GCF_030248515.1 Vibrio sp. D401a
TAACAAACTGTTCAAGAGGGATTCGCAACGCGTGGCATTTTTACTATGCGTTGAATTTAGTGATTAAGGCGGTATGCGGCAGCTTCGATATTGCGTTGCTCATCCCTTAACAGGGCGTTAACTGGCGCAGAAAATACGAAAGCACAATGGTACAGTTTCTAGGTTCAGAGATTTAGCGTGTTCGGTCGGTTTCCTTAGCTGAGCTAATGCGACTAATTTCAGTTTGATACTTAAGTTTACTGATGTGAAAGGCGGCACAAAGCCTTCTAATAATATAAGGCATTCGCGATTAGTTCGGCGCACTTACATCGCCGAAGTATGGTGTTGTGAGACGCATTTCAAACTAAAGACAAACGGTAATTTTTTGGTTAAATACATATTTGAGTTAGCTTTGTTAATCATTAATTAGCAAAACGAGCTTTGGCGAAAGTGGCTGAAAGATAGGCGTAAACTGAAAGGCGCTCAGTTAACAAACTGTTCAAGAGGGATTCGCAACGCGTGGCATTTTCACTATGCGTTGGTTTAAGTGCTTAAGGTGGTATGCGGCGGCTTTGGTATTG